>JBOHXA010000020.1:0-6637 GCA_050737335.1 Limisphaerales bacterium
GGCCGTTGCTGGATGTCGCGCTGGCCGGACAAATCGAGAAAATGGCGGAGCAATTATTGGCTGAGGAAATTGGCGAAACGGAAAAGAATCGCCTTTATTGGCTGCCGATAAAAAGGAATTGGAACAACTGAGGCTTTCCGGAGCAAGGGGACAATGATCGTTTGCGGCGTGTTATGTACCGTTGGCTGGCGGGTTGGGTGGCGAGGGAGGCCGCAGGATTGCTCCGCGAAGGAGTTAGAGCGGACGCACGTCCGCTGCCACGGGTTTTCGTAGGAACGCCGCGTGAGCGCGCTCTGAGTAAATTTGGACGCGATTGAGCCTCAAAACCCAGCAAACATTCATGTCCGCTGCCATGGGAACCGGCGAAATTAAGTAAAATCGTCATGCTAGGGTTTTGCGGGCTTAAGTTCGGTAAATGTAGTGCTGAATTTCAAATTCAGGGCCTGCAAATGACGCGCTTGTGCTGGGAAATCGGCGCATTCGGGCTTAATTTTTGGCCCGGGATTTTTGGAAAAAAAGCTTAATTTCGGGGGGTGCGAAATTAAGGGGGGGGAATTGGGGGTGGAAGCGGAGTTTGGCCGGTCTTTTTCCGCTGGAAAGGGTGCGCTTGAATGCGCGATGCCGCCGCGCCCAGCGAGGCGGACGAACAGGTGCCCGCATTAATGGATCAGATTCCGCGGCCCGTTTCACATGCCGGGTTAGTGGAAAAAATGGCCGAGAAAAGGTTTTTTCCCGGCCTGTGAGGAGTTCATGCCGGCTGCTCTGGATTTTTGGCGTGTTTGGCGTGGTAATTTTTTATGACGTCTTCGCCCCAGCCTTCAGGGAATAATTGGAAGTTGATGGCATAGCGGCGCCCGTCTTTTCTGAGCCAGCCTGCTTCGATCGCTTTGGCGGCGAGTTGCGAAACGCGGGCGGGTGAGAGGCCGAGGAGGCTGGCGATGTCTTTGGCAACGGTCATACCGTCTTCGACGCATTGGCGGAATTGTTGCATTGGGGTCAGTTTTTTCCAGGTGACCAGGACTTTGGGTTTGCCAGGGACCTTGCGAAAGGTCCATTCGAGGGCGGGGCATTCGGCGTCGGTCGCGTTGCGGTTTTTCACAAACCGGGCGACAAAGCCCACACCGGACTGGTTTTCGACGGGGTCTTTGGGTTCGGACAGGTTGATGATCCAAAAGGCGGCATCCTCGCGGCGTGAGGTGCCGCGCATGAGACCGTTGCGGCCTGAGTGGGCGATGATGATCACGGCGATGCGGTTGCGCCGCAATTGGAGCAGCCAGGGGAGGACGCAGTTCCAGGCGTCAGCGGCATTTTCGCTTAATCCGAGGAAGAGGCACGATTGGTTATCCAGGATGAGGATGTCAATGTTGTCGCGTTTGCATTTGTCGAGGATGGCGGACTGGGTTACCGGGTCGGCGAGGTTGAGGACATCGCCGGTCAGGTGAAAGAGGGCCTCATGTTGGAGGTAGAAGATGCCCGGAGCCGGACCGACGGCCAGCGCATTGTCGCGGTCGCGGATTTCGTCCATTGTCATTTCGCCGTCCACGTAAAGGACGCGGCGTTGGGCGGAGACGTTCCATTCGGCGAGGGCGCCCATGCTGCCGGGGCCTTCGGCGCATTTTCTGGCCAGGAACATGGCGAGCCAGGTTTTTCCGAAGCCGCGCGGGCCGTAGATGAATCCGAGGTCGCCCTGTTTGAACCATTTGCCCATGATGGGTTCGCGCGGGGGCACGGCTATGGCCGCGAATCCCGAGGGCGGGCGGATAACCTCGTCCAGGCTTTCGGCCCATTTTTCCCTTCGTTCTTCGGCGGCTTCGAGGCGATCTCCTTCGTCGAAGATTTTGCCGAGGACTTTTTTGGTTTGTGATGCATTCATGTTCATATTCATATTTTTCTTTTGTTTTAGTCAGGGCGGCGGTGGCAGCACCGCGTTACCGACTGTTTTTTGTTCATTTTTGAACTATTGTTCGCGGGCAGTATGAAGGAGAGGGTTGGACAAATGCTGTCCACGCTTAGAAATATTTTTGATCCGCAGATTGCGGATTTTGGCGGATTTTTTGGGGAATCGGTCGCGGCGCGGCGATGAGGCAGGGCTGGCGGAAGCAAGCTTGCGCTTCGGATGGTCTTTGCCACACTTCGCGCGTGTCACAAATAAAGTTCGGAACGGACGGGTGGCGGGCGGTAATTGCGGAAGATTTCACTTTCCAGAACGTCGCTCGCGTCGCGCAGGCGGCGGCCGATTTTTGGAAATCCGAGACCCAAAATCCGCCGTCAAAGATTTTTGGACGCGAATTAAATGTTGTTGTCGGTTACGATCGCCGATTTTTTTCGGATGAATTTGCGAAAATAGCGGCGGAAGTCCTGGGCGGAAATGGATTCAGCGTAGTCCTGACCCCAGACGCGTCCCCGACCCCGTCGGTTTCCTTTGCCGTTCATCATTTAAACGCCGTTGGGGGCGTGATGATTACGGCCAGCCATAATCCCCCGATTTTCAACGGCTTCAAACTTAAATCGTATTACGGCGGTTCGAGCAGTCCCGAAGAATGCAAAGCTGTGGAAAGCTTTTTGGACAAAAGCCCGGTTCGGCGGGGCAAATTGGATGAACTGAAGGACCCGGGACAGGTTTCGGTTCAGGACCTTCGGGCGGCGCACTTTGCGGCGATAAAAAAGCTGGTGGATTTCAAACTTATTGCCAAATCCAGGCTGCGCTTTGCCCACGACGCATTGTTTGGAGTTGGCGCGGGCAGTTTTGAGAAACTTCTGGCCGGGACGACCTGCCGGGTCACAACTCTCAACGCCCGGCATGACGTTTTGTTTGGGGGGATCAATCCAGAGCCTGTCCTGCAAAATTATGGACCGACACAGAAATTTCTGCGCGCGCATCCGCATGACATTTGCGTGGTCACCGACGGCGACGCGGACCGCGTGGGGGCCATGGATGGCCGCGGCGATTACCTGACGACGCATCAGATCATTTGCCTGCTGGTGCGGCATTTATACAAAAACCGGGGCCGGACCGGCCGGGTCGTTAAAGCCCTGACGACGACCTCGATGGTGGATAAAATGTGCGCGGCCTATGGCTTGCCGCTGGTGGAGACGGGCGTGGGATTTAAATACATTTGCGCGGAAATGCTCAAAGGCGGGGTCCTGCTGGGGGCGGAGGAAAGCGGCGGCATTGGTTTTCCGGGTCATATTCCTGAACGCGATGGAATCGCGGCCGGGCTGATGCTTCTGGAAATGCTTGCGACAGAAAGGACATCCATAACGCGGATGGCGGCCGGGCTGGAGAAGGAATTTGGCCCTCACTGCTATGGCCGGATTGACACGCATTTTCCGCTTGAAAAACGGGCCACCCTGATGGAATGGCTCCAAAAGAGGCCGCCCGCCAGGCTTTTGAATTCGAAACTGGCTGAAATTAAAACTTACGACGGCGTGAAGTTTATCGCCAGGGATTCAACATGGCTGATGCTGCGCGGTTCGGGGACCGAACCAATCTTGCGCATATACGCGGAAAGCCGAACACCCGCCGAAGCGCGAAAGCTTCTTCGGCTGGGCGTTACCATGGCCGCCGCTGTGTCGAAACGTTGAGTCCGGTCCCCCATTTACCCAGAGCGGATTCACATCCGCTGCCACGGGCATGGGCACGGGCTTAACGTGAGCGCAGATCAGAGCGGATTTACATCCGCTGCTACGAAGCATTGGCCGCGGCTTAATGCGGGGGAGCGTTCGTAGCAGGCATCGCGGGCGCGGTTGCCGGGGCGTTAGTGGCCACCGGCGTTCCCGTTGATGCCGGCTGTTTCTGGCAGCCGGCCAGCGCCAAAACCGACGAAACCAGAATGAGAATGATAATTTTACTCATCGCCGGTTTATTGGTTTCTCACCGTAATGTTGTTATCCACGCTGGTGACACCCTGAACGCCTTTGGCGATATCTCCCGCTTTTTGTTTTTGCGCTTGCGTATCCACAAAGCCGCTCAACTGGCAGGTGCCGCGATAGACGTCAACGTTCACCTGGTCGAACTTATATTCGGCATTGTCGCTCAACGCGTCACGCACATTGTGCCCGAGCGTTTTGTCATCAATATACTGCCCCGTGCTGCGCGTATTGGAATTTCCGGCGCAGCCCGTCAGCGTTCCGACCGCCCCTGTGGTCAACAAACCAAGACACAGGGCCATGCTTATCATTTTTGTTTTGTTTTTCATATTTTCCTTATCCTCTCTGTTTTTTTTTGATGTTTGACCTTCAAAAGCTCAAGCGCACACCGGCGCGGCCCATTCCGAAATCATCCGTTTTTTGGGCGGCCAGATAGCGCGCATCCACAAAGAAACTGAAGTGATGGACGACGCGAAGTTCGAGTCCGACGCCGCCGCCGCCGACCACCTGGTCAATGCCCTGGAATTGATAACCCGCTCCGCCGAACAGGTACGGGGCCAGGCCCGTGTGCGGGATGGGAAAGCGCAATATCAGGTTACCCGTGGTGGTATCCACAAAGCTGTGATGAAATGTGATGGCATCGGCATCGGCACCAATGCCGATGTAGCGCGTAAAGAAGAAGTTCAAACCGGCGCCGCCGCCGTATCTTAAATCGCGCCTGGCGCGGACGCCGTTGTCAAAGTCACTCTCATGGAGCAACCCCACGCCGTACAAATCCAGTGAGACCTCGCCCGCGTGATACAAATGATGGTCCCAATGATGCCAGTGATCATCAGCGGGGGGGGCCGGCTGCTCCTGCTCGGGAGTATTATAATTGTTCTGGGAATTATAGGTTTGAGCCTGAATGGAAAACGCGACTCCAACCGTCCCAGCGGTGATAACCGCTAAATGTTTCAATTTCATTTGTAACCGTCTCCTTGCGGGTGTCGTTAGCTCGTCTCATGCCATTGGCCACATCGGGCCGTTTCAGGCAAGAGGGTCATTGTGGGAATCATTTTTCTTTTGCATTTCGCACGAAGCTGGGGCTTCTTTGCACTGTAGGGCCTTCCAAAGCGGGGAGTAGCGGGAGATTCCCGTCCTGGCTTTTACCTTAACAACGTTTTTTTCGGGTCATCTTCAGGACAGCGTGAAGGCGCCGCTCATTGAGCATGGTTGCAGGCGTAATTGCCGGGCCATTATGAAACAGAGGCAAGAGGGCGTGCATCCGCGCCGGGCCGCCGGGGCGTTGGAGAAACAATGCCGGAACCAGCGGCTGGTCGAAATCCATTGTACCGTAATTGCGGGCCGGTTTTTTTATTTTTATTTGAAATCCGGCCGCGTGATAGAATCGGACCGGCATGACCGTGCCGGAGTTGACCCTCTTTCGGGATTTAGCCAAATTCAATTTCCGTTTCATAAATGTTCGCATGGGGATACTGAGTGACAAGAGCGTTGTCGGTTTGGTTTGATTTTTAGTCATCCTTTAAGCAAGGACTATAAGCAGCCCGTATGCCGGTGGGCTATTGCCGATGGGACTAGACTGAACGCGGCTCAATTTGAGGGGTGGGCATAAGCATTATTTTTGCAAACTGCAACTGATACCGTACCCGGGTATTGCAAGTTGCATAGTCGTGGAGGGAAGAAAGGGCCAATGTTTATAAATTGCGGAAAAGTCGGCGCGGCACGAAGCCAGCTTGGAAAGTGAGGTTGGAGGGCATTTGTCGGCGCACCGGACCATGGTTCTGGAGCGACGGTAGCCCTCCCTGGAAATAAAAACGAACATGCTTTATTCATTTCAGCGACAAATGGAAGGAGCCATACACATTCTCCTGGCGCTGGCCGTCATTTTGCTTGTGGAGCGATTGATTCAGGCCGGGAATGTTTAAAGCAAACCGGACCGGTCAAAGAATTAAAATTGGAAGAAAGAAAATTAATATGAAACACACTGCAGACATGGAAGAGAACGCGTCGAATCTGGCGGACGACGCGCGGGAATTGCTGGCCGCCACTGCGGGCATGGCAGAAACAAAAGTCGTGGAAGCGCGCAAACGGCTTCAGGTTGCGCTGGAGCGGGGAAAGGAAGCCTGGGGTGAATTCCAGGACCGCGCGGCGGCCCAGGCGCGGGTGGCCGACGAGGTCATTCGGGACCATCCCTATCATTCCATCGGCGTCGCTTTTGGCATTGGAGCGCTGCTTGGGATTCTGATGGCGCGCCGCTCTTGAAATAGCGTCATGGACACGGCGCCTGATACGGACGGGAACCTGGCCTGCGCGTTCAAAAGGGTCCTGTGGCGGCTCATCGCCATTGGGCACAACCGCGCGGAATTGCTCATGTTGGAAATGCAGCAGGAGCGCGCATGCGCGCAGGTGCTGGTATTTCTGGGAGCGGGCATCGCGGTTTTCGGCGGCCTGGCGCTCGTGACCATCACGGCGTTGATCGCGTGCGCGTTCGCGAGCCATTTGCTTCTTGTCCTTGGCATCCTGGCGGGAGTTTATTGTCTTGGCGCGATCTTTTGCTATAGCAAACTCTCGAAATTGCTTCAGCATTGGGAGGCCTTTACCGGGACGCGCCAACAGTTTGAAAGGGACCGTGAATGTTGGGAAAAGCAAGTTACATAACGAAATTGGAGAGCCGAAAGCAGGCGCTGCTGGCCGAGAGCGAAGTGAACCGGATTGAACTGTCCAAGGATTTGGAGGCGGTCAAACTCGAGGCGCGGCGCGTCAAAAA
>JBOHXA010000021.1:0-18542 GCA_050737335.1 Limisphaerales bacterium
GCGTTGGGGGGAGGCGTTGCCGCGGGCGGCGCGGTTTCGGCGGCCGGCGAGTTGACGGGCGCCGGGACGGGGGGCAGCGCATTGGGGTTGTTCTGAGCGAAGAGGCTTGCCGCCATCAACGTTCCCAAAAATGTCCATATCGTCTTCTTCATTTCAAAAGTAAAGTTTTTATTTCAGTGTCTGTCAATGCCCGCCATCGGCCCGGCTTTAACTGGCCAAGTTTGATTTTTCCGATCTGTGTCCGCTGCAATCGCCGCACGACCAGCCCCTGGGATTCGAAGAGCCGCCGCACTTCACGATTTTTACCCTCGCTCAGTTCCAATTCAACAACGTTCTTCGAGATTCGCCGCGCGCTGTCGGCCTTGAGCTTTTCGCCTGCATGGAAAATGCCGCGAACAAATCTACCAAGCATCTCCTGTTCCACAATGCCATCCACGGCGGCGACGTATGTCTTTCGGACGCCGTAGCGCGGATGGGTCAGGCGCAAGGCGAATTCTCCATCATTCGTCAGAAAAATCAACCCTTCACTGTTAAAATCCAGACGCCCGACGGTACTGGCGATTCGCCATTCGGCGGGCAGGAATTCATAGACCGTCCGTCTTCCCAATTCATCTTCGCGGGAACAGACGCATCCTGGCGGTTTGTGGAGGGCAATGTAAAGTTTTTTGCGCGCCCGGACCTGTTTGCCATCCACTGAAACCTGGCTGCTGGCGGGGTCCACCTTTGCGCCCAGCACTCGCACCACCTTACCGTTCACAGCCACGCGGCCTTCCAGGATCATTTGCTCGGCTGCCCGGCGCGAGGCCACCCCCGCCCCCGCCACGAATTTTTGCAAACGGACGCTCGGCACGTTGACCCCTTTTCACTTCGTTTCGAGACGGCAAGAAGCCCTCGATCCATTCAAATTTTCCGGGCGTCAGGCCTCGGGTTTGGTTTTGCGGAGGCCGGTGATGCGGTCGCCGGCTTTCCATTGGCCGCGTTTTTTCAGAAGTTCCACGCGCTCGAAACGCTTGAGAACATTACGCTTGCCGCCCAATGTGGCCGCCGCGCGCAGGCTGCGATGCTGTGACATATATCAATAAAGTTTCAGGGTATATAACAAAAGCCGGCCAGGTTGCCAATGTTTTATTTTGGACTAATGAAGTCCCGGCGTCGGCCCGGCTCTCATGTCCGATTTGAAATCCACGGTCAGCCAATGCACGGTGAACGTGGTTTGGCCGGACATGGCGATGGCCTCAAGCAGTTGCCATTGGGTCAGCCCGCAGGCGGCAAAATTATGCCGGTAGAAATGCCAGGAATCCGGCGCATTCGAAAATGGACGCAATCCGACATTCAGCTTTTTTTTCAACGCGGCGCGCAAGTCATCCCATTCACAGTCATCGAACACAAGCTGCTCAGGCACGATCCGGGTCTTCAATTTAGCGGCGGTAGCCTCATTCCGGACCACGGCGACGGGGTTCAGCGGGTCTGCCGTCGTATGTAACAACAGGAATGGCGCCCGGAAATCGGCATGAATGTATGTTTGGTTCGTCAGCGCCACAATGGCGTCGGCGAGCGTGGGATTCGTCTCTGAGAGTGTCGCATGGGCGCGCCGGAAAAATTCGAGTTCGTCAGTCGCGCCGGGCATGAAAATGAGAGCTTTGACGACACCGTTGGATTGAAAGGCGTTGAGCATGAGTGGAATGCAGTTTGCGCGGTTCAATTCCGTAACGCGGCCGCCCAGGGGCATGCGGCTGAACGCGGCAAGCCAGGGGGATGATCCTCGCGTGTGGATGAGGCACTGTGGATTGGCATGGCCGGCGCGCTTCGCTGAAACCGTCATCACTGCCGCTCGTCCCGCCCCGCGGGCGGGAACGGGCGGAATTCCACAAAACGCGGGAATAGAAGCTCGAACGACATTCGTTGCGGCGCCAGGCGCTGCGCTAAGGGTGCATCGGCCCGTCCCTGCCATTGCAGTCAGGATAGCAATGACCGCCAGCAGGGTTTTCATATTGAAAGCTGGACGAGGCGCTCCTGGATTTGGGCGCTCCAGCGGTTCAAATAACTGAACAAACGATAGAGACTTTCCAACCCGTTCAGCAACTCCGCGCGGTTCGAACCGTCGGCTGTCCACTGCGCGTCCAGCGATTTTAGCTTCACGAGCAGTTCATCCTGGAAAACGCCGAGTTTCTTTTGGAACGTATTGAGTGTGTCAAGCCATTCCTGGCCTCGCTCGAATCGTTGCACTTGCAACAGCGGCGAAATAATTTTCGCCTTTTCGGCCAAAAAACGGTCGGCGTCCCGGCAGATCGCCGCAACTTGAGTGAATAAATCCGCAACCGGCGGGGGAATTTGTTGAATGTCGCCTGGTTTTGTTCCGCGTTCGAGTTGCATCAAATGCAACAGGCGCAATTTAGGAAGGGCCAGACAATGATAGGCCGCGTTCAATTCGGCGAATGTTTTTGAAGCGGCCTGTTTTTCGGATTCATTCGCCGGATGAACTTTGTCCGGGTGGGCTTTGGCGGACAATGAAAGAAATTTTTGTTTCAACAGGTCACTATCCAACCAGGGACGGCGCGGTTCATTGAGCAGGTCAAAGTAGTCTGTCACGCGCTAAAGCTTTCGCCACAGGAGCAAGTGGTGGCGGCATTTGGATTTTTGACCTTAAAACCGCCTTCCAGGGAATCGAGGTAATCCAGTTCGCTGCCGGTCACATACAGGGCGCTCTTGGGGTCCACCACGACGCGAACGCCGGAGCTTTCCACCAGGATATCGCGATTGGCCGGAGAATCCTGCAAGTCCATTTTGTATTGCAAGCCCGAGCAGCCGCCGCCAACCACTGCCACCCGCAAAACGCCGCTCGGGCGGCCTTGCTTTGTCAGGAGGGACGAAACCTTTTGGGCGGCAGCCGCCGTGAGTTTGACGAGACGTTCGTCACCCAGGCGAAACGCCGGTTGAGATGGCTGCTGGCCGACCCGATTTGCGATCATTCTAATTTAATTTTAATGGCGCTCCGTGTCGGCGTCAACGCAGGAACCGAGGGTGGGGATTCCGATGCATCCGGGCGCCTTTGGCGCGCGGAATGGTTTGCGCGCGTCTGCTGCAAATCACGGTTCATGGGAACCGCGACCTCCAGGTTCAGGCCACCGGATTGGTGCTCCGGGGGAAAACGAGCCAGGCCGCGCGAATGTTCGGCGAACGAGTCAGACCGGACCCGCGTCCGCTGCCATGGGACCGGTTCAAGGACTCGATGCGGCCGCGGACGCCCCGAATTGTCATCGCACCTTCTGGACGCCAAGGATTTCCTCGTGGTGGTCCACGACGCGCCGCACGGTTGCTTCCCTGGCCTCCACGTGCCAATTGAGATCGCGGGTAAACCAAAAGCCGTCCGATGTCCGGTCGCGGTCAAATGATAAAGTAAACTTCGAAACCGAACCGGCGATGCCGCCCAGCACGCTGACTTTCTGTTTTAAATGCAATTCCACTTTCTCGAGCGTGAAATCCTTTTCATCCACCCATCCGCGGCCCTCAACGGAATCAATGAACCGGTCTTTGATGTTCAACACGGGCAACGAGTCGCTAATGGGCGCAAAATCAATGACCAACGCGGGCCGCCCATTAATCATATCGCGGCCCACCAGCGTGAATTTGAAACGATTGATGATATCGGGCCTCATCAAATCCTCCTTTTTCCCGAGGGCGACGCCGTGAACATTCGGCGGATCGTCCGTTCGCGCTTTTTTCTGGCCGGCCAGGACAAAAGCCGCGGGCGCGGGCGCGGGCGCCCGGGCCGGCGCCGCGCTATGAATCATGAAGCGACGCGCCGGGTTGTTTGTGCTTTGTTTTTCCTTGCGTTCCTTCAACTTGCCCGAGCCGTCGAAGAATTCCGTGACTTTCTCGCGCGTATAAAAATAGTGTTGATTGAAAAGGTGATATTCCGCGTTTTCGTCTTCGCTCGTCTGCAACACGCGTTGCATGACTATTTGCAGCGAAGGCAGCGGAGTCGCTGTCACCGCATGGACTTTGGGGACCAACGCCGCCGCGCCAAAAAACAATACGAGCCGAAATGACTGAAAAAACTTCATCCGAATGTCCTGTTGCTGGAGATTACACTATCCCATTCCCGATAAATTTCAATATCTTTCGGCTATGAAATTGATTTCGTGGAACGTCAACGGTCTGAGGGCACTCTTGAAGAAAAACTTTCTCGAGTTTTTGGACGCTGAAAACCCCGACGTCCTGTGTCTCCAGGAAATCAAATGCAGCCCGGACGACATCGAACAGCTTTGGCCGCGCCGTTATACGACCTATTGGAATTGCGCCACGCGCAAAGGCTATTCCGGGACGGCTATTTTCACTAAAAGCGCTCCCGCCAATGTTTCCAATGGCGTGGCTATTCTCGAACACGACGGCGAAGGCCGTGTGCAAACGGCGGAATACGACAAGTTTTTTCTGGTGAATGTCTATGTGCCCAATTCGAAACGGGATTTGTCGCGCCTGGCCTATCGCCAGAAATGGGACCGGGATTTTCTGTGTTACCTCAGGAAGCTCAAAAGGAAAAAGCCCGTGGTTTTTTGCGGTGATCTCAATGTCGCCCATACCGGGATTGATTTGGCCAACCCGCGCGCCAATGTTCACAATCACGGGTTTACACCCGAGGAACGCGCCGGATTTGCGGCGTTTGTGAAGGCCGGGTTCCTGGACACGTTTCGCGAGTTTGAAAGCGGCCCCGGCCACTATACCTGGTGGAGCGTCTGGAGCGGCGCCCGCAAACGGAACATCGGCTGGCGGCTTGACTACTTTCTCATCTCGAAATCACTGCGTCCGCGGCTAAAAACGGCTTTTATCCGCCATCAAATTCCCGGCAGCGATCATTGCCCGGTCGGAATTGAAATAAAATGGTAGGAATCCCGATGCGTCGGGACACCGTCGCCGCCGGTGTACCGGGCGAAACATCTCGCGCGCGCCCGTCCGCCCCTGGGTTCATCGAAAAAATGCGCTTGCATTCACAAAGTACATTGGTCCGCTTCCCAAAATTGCCCGCGCAAAGGCCGTTTTGGCGGCGCCATTTGGCCCGGCAATAATCATGCAGCGAGAAAATTTCGATTTGGATATTTTCTCCGTTTTCAATTCGTGGCTAAATGAAATGGAAATTCGATGAACAGGCAATCCAAGTCACAATGGGATTTTGGCGAATTGTTTCCGACCGAGGCGACGCGCCGGGTTTATTCCGTTGCCGAGCTGACGGAGCAAATCCGGCGGGCGCTTGAGAAACAAATCGGCCAGGTCTGGGTGAGCGGCGAGGTGACCAACTTTCGCGCGCAATCGTCCGGCCACATCTATTTCACGCTCAAGGACACCAGCGCCCAAATCGCCTGCGTCCTTTTTCGCGGTGAGCCCGTTCCTCATCGTGAATACATTTCCGACGGACAAAAGATTCTATTGGAGGGCGATTTGACGGTCTATGGAGCGCGTGGCCAGTATCAACTGATCGTTCACGCGGTGGAATTGCGAGGCGTGGGCGCATTGCAGGCGGCGTTTGAAAAGTTGAAACAAAAATTGGCGGCGGAAGGCTTGTTCGCCGCCGGGCGAAAGCGCCCATTGCCGACGTTTCCCCGCCGCATCGGGCTGGTCACATCGCCGACGGGCGCGGCGATTCGTGACGTCCTGCACGTTATCGGCCGGCGCAATCCCGGTCTTGAAGTCATTGTGGCATCCTGCCGTGTCCAAGGTGACGGCGCGGCCCGGGAAATTGCCAATGCCATTCAATTGCTTAACGAGTATTCCGCGCATTCGAGTCCGGCGGCCAGTCAGGAAACAGTCGGCACCCGTTCTGGCAGCCACCCCGGTGAGGATTATTCTCCTGATGGCCGCGTCGCAAACCGCCTGGACTTGATCTTGGTGACCCGCGGCGGCGGGTCCCTCGAGGATTTGTGGGCATTCAACGAAGAAGTTGTCGCCCGGGCCATCTTTGAATCCGCCCTTCCCGTCGTTTCTGCTGTCGGGCATGAAATTGATTTTACCATTGCCGACTTTGTGGCGGATGCGCGCGCCGCCACGCCCAGCGCCGCCGCGGAGATCATCACCGAAGGCGTTTTTTCCAGTTGCAAATTCCTGGCGCAATCCGGGGAACGCATGCGGCAATTGTTCCGGCGCCGGTGGGTCGAGAAACAGGAATCGCTCAGGCGCCAATTCGAGCGGCTGACGCGGGCGCATCCGCGCCGGAAACTGCAGAACTGGCAGCAACGGCTGGACGATTTGCACAATGATTTGTCCCGATGCCTGAAACAGCGCGCGCGGCACTCCGCCATTCTTTTTCAGCATTTATGGGAACGATTGCATCGCATCCGGCCCTCCTATTCTCTGAAACAGCGGCGCGAACAATTGCGTCAATTGGAACGGCGGCTAA
The DNA here is from genome assembly GCA_050737335.1 of Limisphaerales bacterium. Lineage (GTDB taxonomy): Bacteria > Verrucomicrobiota > Verrucomicrobiia > Limisphaerales > UBA11358 > UBA11358. Next base: position 6,389 of record JBOHXA010000021.1, read on the forward strand.
ACGCCCTGGGTCCTGAACAGGTTCTGGCGCGGGGCTATTCCATCACCATGGATGCCGGGACCGGTAAAGTGCTGCGGGAGGCGAAAAAAGTCAAAGCAGGCCAGAAGCTCAAGACACGGCTCAAAACCGGCGAAATTGTGAGCCGGGCCGGGAATTAAATCCTCTCGAAGAAGCCGCATAGCCATTGGCCGGCAAAGAACGATTCAAATCAAATGGCCATGAACAGGCATTATGTGGATCTCATCCCTCCTCACAAAAAGTAATCAAAATCGTGTTCGGTGCGGGTGTAGCGGCGCAGGCGCATGACGTGCGCGGGGAGGCGGTTCGGATTTAATTCGACATAATTTCTGTGGCCCTGCCAAAAGAAGCGGGTGTCCGACAGCAAATCGTGCATTTGAAATGTTCGGCGGCTGTCAATTTCAAACTCGTCCAAGGGCAGCTCCAGCCAGCCGCTATGCGTGTAGTGAGGGTTTAGATTAACCACGATCAAAATCACGTTTGATTTGTCCGGCGTCATTTTTGTGTACGCCAAAAGCTGGTCGTTGTCGGTCTGATGAAACCGCAGACCGCTATCTGATTGCAGGGCGGGATTTTCGCGGCGGATTTGGTTCAGGCGCGAGACCAGGCCTGCCAGGTTTCGGGGGGCATTCAGGTCCCAGCGGCGGATTTCGTATTTTTCGGAGTTCAAATACTCTTCGCTATCGGGTTCGCGCGGAACATTTTCGCACAGTTCAAATGCCGGACCGTAGATGCCGTAGTTGGCGCCGAGGGTCGCCGCCAGCACGAGCCGGATTATGAACGCTTCGCGGCCGCCGCTCTGCAGGAATTGCGTCAATATATCCGGTGTGTTTGGCCAAAGATTGTACCGAAGAAAATCCGAAACGGGCGGGCGCGCTATTTCGGTCAAATAATCGGTCAATTCAAACTTTGTATTGCGCCAGGGAAAATAGTTGTAGCTTTGGGTAAAACCGAGCATGGCCAGGCGATACATGACTTTGGGCCGCGTGAACGCCTCAGACAAAAAAATGAGGTCCGGATTTTTCCGTTTTAAATCCGAAATACACCATTCCCAAAAGGCAAATGGTTTGGTATGGGGATTGTCCACGCGAAAGACGTTGATTCCCTGGTTCGTCCAAAATTCGAAAACGCTTTTGAGTTCCTGCCACAGATCGCGCCAGGCATCGCACTCGAAGTTGAAGGGCACGATGTCCTCATACTTTTTCGGCGGATTTTCAGCGTATTGAATCGAGCCATCGGGCCGTTTGCGGAACCATTCCGGATGGTCTTTGATGTACGGATGGTCCGGGGCGCATTGGAAGGCGATATCAAGCGCGATTTGGAGTTTGTAGTCCCTTGCGCGTTGAACCAAATGGCGGAAATCCTCGATTGAGCCAAGCTCAGGATGGACAGACTTATGCCCCCCCTCGCTTGAACCAATGGCCCAGGGGCTGCCCGGTTCGCCCGGCTGAGACTTGGGATTATTGTTTTTTCCTTTCCGAAATGATTTGCCGATGGGATGGATGGGCGGCAGATAAAGAATATCAAAGCCCATTTCGGCAATTCGCGGCAACGCTGCTTCGCAGTCTTTGAACGTGCCGTGTCGGCCTTCGGGGCCAAGAGAGCGCGGAAAAAGCTCGTACCAGGCGCTGAAGCGCGCCAGCGGCGGGTCCACCGTGACGCGGAGTTCTCGCGCATAAACGCTGGCCAGACGACGATCAGGATAACGGGCCATCAGAGCGTCGAGGTGCGGGTCGAGGGCGCGCTCGGCGGCCATACTCTTCTCGCCGCGCAATTCGCGCGCCCAATCCTGCAATTGCGACGCGTCCACGTCATGGGCTCTTGTCGCGGCGGCCTCGATCAAATCAGCCCCCGCCAGCAGGTCCACCGGGACGGCCTGCCGCGCATCCAACCTCTTCTTTAAATCACGCCGCCAGGATTGGAAATGGTCCGCCCATGCTTCGACCGTGTATAGGTAAGTCCCTGTTTCAGTGACGGAGAATTCGGCGCGCCATCGGTCATTGACCAAAGGTGTCATCGGGATTTCCCGCCAATCGGGCGAGGCATCCGGGCGGAATTTTAAGACGGTCGCGAGCGCGTCGTGGCCATCGGCAAATATGTCCGCCTCCACGATCACGCGTTCGCCAACGGCCCGCTTGAGGGCGAAACGTCCGCCGGCGATTTCGGGCGTGACGTTTTCGATGGCGACACGGCTATTGCGTTGAGGGAATGCGTCTTCCTGGTCTGTCATCCAATCTCGGTGGCCTTAAGATAATCCAGCTTTCCCAATTTGCATTAGTTTTTTCGCTATGGCCGGCCTGGGCATCTTGCGGCGCTGGTTCACAAATGGGCATTTACGAATCACCGCCCTGCCTGTAAAGTCGCGCATCAGCCTGGTGAACAATTTAAAGCAATTCGAAATCTGGTTTGTAACCGGCAGCCAGGTCCTTTATGGGGCCGAAACGCTCAAACGCGTCGCCGAACATTCGCGCGAAATTTCGGGCGCGCTGAATCAATCTCCCGAGATTCCCGTCAAAGTCATCGTCACGCCCATAGTTAAATCGTCCGAGGAGGTCTGCGCTTTGTTCGAAAAGGCCAGCCAATCCGCCCGTTGCATTGGCGTGATGACGTGGTGCCACACATTTTCGCCGTCAAAAATGTGGATTGCGGGCCTCAAGCGCCTTCGCAAACCCATCCTGCATCTGCACACCCAGCACAACCGGGACATCCCATGGGCAACCATAGACATGGATTTCATGAACCTGAACCAGTCCGCGCACGGCGACCGCGAACATGGCTTCATTATGAGCCGGATGCGGCTGGACAGGAAAGTTGTCGTCGGCTATTGGCGCGATGCGGGCGTGCAAAAACAGATTGGCGCGTGGTCCCGCGCTGCTGCCGCATGGAACGGTTGGCAGGGCGCAAAGTTTTGCCGCTTTGGCGACAATATGCGCCAAGTGGCTGTAACGGAAGGCGACAAAGTTGCGGCCGAGATTAAGTTCGGTTTTTCCGTCAACGGATACGGCGTGGGCGACCTCGTCCGGCGCGTCAGCGCGGCGACTCAATCTGAAATTAACGCGCTTCTCAGGGAATACGAAAACGCCTATACCATCGCGCCCGCGCTGCTCAAAGGCGCGAAGCGCAACGCATTGCGGGAAGCGGCCAAAATCGAAATCGGACTGCGCGCGTTTTTGAGGGAGGGGGGCTTCGCGGGATTCACGACCACGTTCGAAGATTTGCATGGACTGGCGCAGTTGCCGGGACTGGCTGTGCAACGGCTGATGGCCGAAGGCTACGGGTTCGGGGCGGAGGGGGATTGGAAGACGTGCGCCCTGGTACGGGCCATGAAAGTCATGGCGACGGGCTTGAAAGGCGGAGTCTCGTTCATGGAGGATTACACCTACCACCTCGAACCGCGCCTGGTCAAAGTGCTCGGCGCGCACATGCTGGAAATCTGCCCCAGCATCGCCGCCGGCCGGCCGGCGCTGGAAGTCCATCCTTTGGCCATTGGCGGCAAGGCCGACCCGGCGCGGCTGGTTTTCGACACGCCGGCCGGTCCGGCCCTCAACGCCGCGCTCATGGACATGGGAAATCGTTTTCGCCTCCTCGTCAATGAAGTGGAAGTCGTCCCGCCTGAAAATCCATTGCCAAAATTGCCCGTTGCCCGGGCGTTATGGGTCCCCAAACCGGACTTCCAGACCGCGGTCACCGCCTGGATTTACGCCGGCGGCGCGCATCACACCGGTTTCAGCCCGGCTGTGACCGGGCAAATGCTCGAAGATTTCGCGGCGATGGCCGGGATTGAATTCCTGGTCATAGACTCCGATACATGCCGTCGCCGCTTCCAACAGGAATTGCGCCTGAACGAAATGTATTACGGTCTGCGCGACGGACCCGGTTCCTGAGGCGAATTTATCATTGAAAGAGACGGTCACGATTGACAAATTCCCAATCGAACAAATCCGAACGAAAATATGATTATGAAAAAAACTCAATTCATCCTGCTGGCGGTCTGTGTGGCGGCGCTCATCGCCGGTTGCGGAAAGAAATCCGCCAGGACCCGCTTGGAACTGGCCTTTGTGAGCAATAACGCCGCGAATTTTTGGAATTATGCCCACGCCGGCTGCGATGCGGCGGCAAAGGAACTCGGAAACGTGGATGTGGATTTTCGTCTTCCGTCCACCGGCAATGCCGCCGAACAAACGCAAATTCTAAACGATTTGGTCGCCCGCGGCGTCAATGGGATCGCCGTTAGCGTGGATGATCCGGACAATGAAACGGCCCTTCTGAATAAGATCGCCGCCGAAACATTGTTGATCACGACCGACAGCGATGCCCCCAAGAGCACACGGGTTTGTTACATCGGCACTGACAACGTCGCCGCGGGCGTGCAGGCCGGGGATATGATCAAGGAATGTCTGCCAGACGGCGGCAAAATCATGCTGTTTGTGGGCCACATTGACGCCCAAAATGCCGTCGAACGGGCGAACGGAATCAAAAAAGCCCTTAAAGGCTCGAACATTCAAATTCTTGACATCCGGACCGATGACACCGACCCGGCGCGGGCGCAAAAGAACGCCGAGGATACACTGGTGAAGTATCCGGACATCGGATGCCTGGTTGGATTATGGAATTATAACGGCCCGGCCATTCTCAACGCCGTCCGCAACGCAAATAAAATTGGCAAGGTAAAAATTGTCTGTTTCGACGACGAAGATGACACGCTTTCGGGCATCGCCTCGGGCGCGATTTATGGGACGGTCGTCCAAAACCCTTTTGAATTTGGCAAAGAAGCGGTCACTCTAATGGATAAATACTTAAGCGGCGACACCAATGCCTTTGGCGGGACAACGATTTATATTCCCACACGCGAAATCAAAAAAGACAACGTTGCGGCATACCAGGCCGATCGGGCGAAAATCCTGGGCAAATAGTTTATGCCCGAAGCGCCTCTCCTGGAAATGCGGGGAATCAGCAAACGGTTTTCCGGAGTCACAGCATTGGACAACGTGAGCCTGGCCGTTGGGCGGGGTGAAGTCGTCGCGCTTTGCGGCGAGAATGGCGCCGGCAAATCCACGCTCATGAAAATCCTGGGTGGCGTCCATCAACCTGACGCGGGCGAAATCATTCTAAATGGGCGCCTGACACAAATTTCAGGCGTGGCCGACGCCATCAAGCTGGGAATAGCGTTTATTCATCAGGAATTAAACGTTTTGGGCAATCTGGACGTGGCGGGCAATGTTTTCCTGGGACGTGAGCCTCGAAACATTCTCGGCCTTGTGAACTCGAGGAAAATTCACGCCGACGCTGAACCGTTCGTGCGCCGGCTGGGGCTGGATATCTCAACGCGCGCGAAACTGGACCGGCTATCCATCGCCCAGCAACAAATGGTCGAAATTGCCAAGGCGCTCTCGCTCAACGCGCGCATCATCATCATGGATGAACCCACTTCGAGCCTGACGCTCGCTGAAACCACGCGCTTGCTCGAACTGGTTTGCGAATTGAGCCGACAGGGCGTGAGCGTCATTTACATCTCCCACCGCCTGGGCGAATTCGAGGAATGCGCTGATCGGGTGGTCGTTTTGCGCGATGGCAGGAACGCCGGCGAGTTGGGCGCCGGCGAAGCGACGCATGACAAGGTTGTGAACCTGATGATTGGACGCGAAATCAAAAATTATTATGTTCGCTCGGATGCGCCAAAAACGCCCGGCTTTTTCCAAGTCCGCAACGTATCGTCCTCGTTGCATCCGGGGAAATCGGTTTCGTTTGAGGCGGCGCGGGGCGAAATCCTCGGCTTCGCGGGCCTTGTGGGCGCGGGCCGTTCGGAAATCGCCAGGGTCATCGCCGGCATGGACCCGTGCCCCGCAAAGCAGATCACCCTCGACGGCAAGTCAATTTCCATTGCCTCGCCGCGGGATGCCATTGCCCATGGCATCTATCTGGTGCCGGAAAACCGCCGCGCTGAAGGTCTTGTCGTGGAAATGTCGGTGCGCGAAAATGTAAGCCTTCCTTCGCTCAAGAATTTTTCATGGTTCGGATTTATTTCCCGAAAACGCGAAGGCGACGCCGCACGGCGCCAGGTGGACTCGTTGCGCATCAAAACCCCGGGCGTCGAATCCCGCGTCCTCCACTTAAGCGGCGGCAATCAACAGAAAGTTGTGCTGGGCAAATGGCTGGCGATGGACCCGCGAGTGATGATTTTTGACGAGCCTACCCGCGGCATTGACGTCGGGGCGCGGGCGGAAATTTACCGTTTGATCCGCGACCTGGCCGCGCGGGGGGCGGTCATCCTGGTGATCAGCAGCGACATGGAGGAGATTTTAAACATCAGCGACCGAATCGCCGTGATGCACGAAGGAGAAATTACCGGCGCGCTCGAACGGGCCGATTGCACCGAGCAAAATGTCATGCAAATGGCCGTCGGCAAAAAGGTCCGCGCCGCCCGGCCCGCCTTTGAAGAATGAAAAAAGAAGCCGGCATTTTTATCCTTTTGGTGATTTTATGCACGGTCACCGGTATCAAAAATCCGCGCTTTTTTTCCACGATTAATCTCATCAACACCGCAAATCTCATTGGGTTGTTCGGCATTTTCAGCATCGGCGCCGGCATTGTGATCATTACTGCGGGGATCGATTTGTCCGTGGGTTCGATGATCGCCCTCAACGGCATGTTGTCGGTGATTGCCTTGACACAATGGCATTTGCCGTGGCCGCTGGCTGTGTTATTTGCGCTGGCGGTTCCAATGGCTCTGGGTTTGGCGCACGGCCTTCTCATCACGCAATTCAAAATGCAGCCATTCATTGTGACGCTCTGCGGACTGCTCGTTTATCGCGGGGTTGCCCGCTTTATGTCGAACGATATGACCAAAGGTTTCGGCAACGCCAATGGATTCCAAACGCTGCAACGGTGGGCCAATGGCACCCTTTGGGGGCTGCCGACGCCGTTTATTTATCTGATTATTATCGCGGTCATTATGTGGCTGGTGCTGCATCGTTCGGTTTATGGACGATATTTATACGCCGTGGGCCGCAACGAGGAGGCCGCGCGCTTCTCAGGCGTCAACACGAAGCTCGTCATCGGTAGCGCGTATGTTTTGGCGGCGTTGCTGACGGGTATTTCCGGGATTTTATTCGCGTTTTACACGAATGACGTTTCTCCTTCAACCCAGGGAAATTTTTACGAGCTTTACGGCATCGCCGCCGCGGTGTTGGGCGGATGCAGCCTGCGCGGCGGCGAAGGCTCCATCCTGGGCGTTATCATTGGCATAACGCTGCTGTTGGTTCTGGAAAACCTGGTGAACCTCTTGAACATACCCAGTTCCCTGAATTTCGCCGTGATGGGAGGGGTGGTGCTCGTGGGCGTATTCACCGATGAGCTCGTTAAACACGCGCGACTGAAGAAATAAAGCGCGGGATTTCGATGCATCCGGACGTTGGGCGGCGCAACGAACGTCGTCGGAGGTTGTACCGTCCGCCTCAGGGGATTCGACGCGGTGACAGCGCAGCGCGCCATTTTTAGCGTTTCAACGCGTCCACGATCCGCAGCGCTTCACGCGTCCTGGCGGTAATGGTTTTCCAGTCGCGTTTGGCGACGAGCGCAGGCTCGACGAGCCATGAACCTCCCACCGCCGCAACAATCGGCTCGGCGAGGTATTCACGCATATTTTCAGCCCTGATGCCCCCCAGCGCGATGAATTTGACGCCGGTTTGAGCATAAGGCGCGGCCAGGGCCTTGAGCATTGCAACACCACCGGCGATATTGGCCGGGAAGAATTTCAGAAGTTTGCAACCCGCGGACAACGCGTTCTCGACTTCCGAAGGTGTCATCACGCCCGGAATAAAGGGAATTTGCATTTCTTTGGCCGCGGAAACAACCTGTGGGTTCAAACCCGGCGCAACGCCAAATTGGGCCCCGGCGTCTTTGGCCTGACGCAATTGCGAGGCCGTCAAAAGCGTGCCCGCGCCCAGAATCATTTCAGGCGCTTTTTGGGCGATTGCGTGAACGGCCTCCGCCGCATTTGCCGCGCGGAATGTCACTTCGATCACATTCAACCCTCCCGCCAACAAGGCCTGCGCGAGCGGCACGGCGTCATCGGCTTTCTCGACCCCAAGAACGACCGGAACAATCCTCTTATCCGTGAGGTTGAGATCCATACGGACCCTATCATGACAAATTTTTGGCTGCAAAACCACGGGAATTTTTATTTCGCCTGGGGCGGCACTCGCTTCGCGCCGGCTGGAATTTGGCCCAAACTGTGCTATTTTCTCCCTCATTTATGCCCGTGGCCAACGTTTCAAAACGAAATGTCCTGTGGATCATCATGTGGTTTTTGCTTGGTGGCGCGACTCTCCACGGCCAGGACATTGGCTTGAGGCTTCTCCAAGCCACCACAAATCTCGACGGGGCGGGTATCCGCGTGGGTCAGCCGGAAGCCGAAGATTCCTCACCCCCAAACGAGACCAATAATTGGGAAGTCAACCCGGCAACTATTCCGGATCCCGTAAGCCGTTTTACGTGGTATTCCAACGGCCTTTCCAGTGCCAGGTTCACAAATTCGCTGGGCATCGAGTCCGGACACGCGGACGCAGTGGGCGGGATTTTTTATGGAGCTTCCGGCACGGCCACAAATGTGGCGCACGTGGATAACTTCGAAGTCAACACCTACATTGATTTTTACGTTTTTGAGAACAAGAATTTTTCGGCTGGCGCCACGGACGCCATTGTAAACCAGAGTTACACGTTCGGCCCCGAGACCGCCATGAACCAGGAAATGATTGATACGAACTTTGATGATTTCCAGGTAAGATACAATACTCTATTCATCTCCGCGGCCTGCAACTTCTCCCTTAGCCGGTCTGTGTGCGCCCCGGGCACTTCGTATAATTGCATTTCCGTGGGCGCCTACGACGGGGATTCGAGCGTAGGCCCGACCATAGATAATGGCCGATGCAAGCCGGACATCGTCGCCCCCGCTCAGGAAACCAGTTATGCAACACCTTACGTCGCCGGGTCGGCGGCGTTATTAATACAGGCCGCGCGGCGCGGCGATGGCGGTAAGGACGCTCATTCCGCCTCGGATATGCGCGTCATCAAGGCGTTGCTGCTCAACGGCGCGGTCAAACCGGCGCGGTGGATGAATATTCCGCCCTCCCCGCTCGATTACACCAACGGCGCCGGCGTCCTCAATGTTTTCAATTCCTACAAGCAGTTGATCGGCGGCAAGCGTGGCTGGAACTTTTCAACCAATATTCCCGTGGGCACAGCTCATCCGCCCGTCGTGATGACCAATTCGGTTCCTGTTCTGAACGGTTGGGATTTTAACACCAACAAGAGCAGTTCAACGCAGGACGGAGTGAACCACTATTTCTTTAATGTGACCAATGGCGGCAACCAGTCCGGTTTTACGCTCACATCCACGCTGGTGTGGAACCGGCAGGAAAACAAAACAAGCATCAATAATTTAGCCCTATATCTGTACAACGCGGCAAACAGCAATCTGGTGGCCGCCAGCACCAGCGTGGTGGATAACGTGCAACATCTGTTTGTTCGGCAATTGCCACACGGCCGCTACGATTTGCAGGTCTGGAAGGCAGGCGGCAGCGGCATCGTCAGCCCAAACGAACCATACGCGCTGGCTTGGGCAATCGTCTCGGAACTTTTGAAAGTGAAGGAATCCGGGACGAATTTGCTCTTGACCTGGCCGCTTTATCCAGACGGATATACCGTCGCGTCCACGCCGTCACTGACGCCGCCCGTCACCTGGAGCACCAGCGGCATCCCCGCGCCTTTGGTGACAAACAATCAGAATGTCGTCACGCTGCATGAAGGCGATAGTGTCCAATTCTTTCGGCTCCAAACGCCCAACTTCTGATATTTAATCCGCAATCTCTCATTCCAATTCCACGGCCTGGATCCAGTAATTTCCTCCAAACCTGGCTTTGAATTTTTCGCCCGCGGATTGAGCGGCCGCCATATTATCGCAAATCGCAAACGTCGTGGACCCGCTCCCGGACATCAGAGCTGCCGCGGCGCCATTGGCGGTCAGGAATTCTTTGAACAGCATGAGAATTGGAAACTTTTCAAACGCCGGCGCCTCCAGCGAATTATAAAAAGTCGCCGCCGGCGGCAATTCGGGGCTCTGCAACAGGGAGACCAGTTTTTGAGCGCGGCCATTTTGGCCATTGAGGGCATCGGGAAATCGCGCCAGGTTTTTGTATGCCCATGGCGTCGAAATGCCAAAACCCGGATGGATCAATAAAATCGCCTTTCCGGCCAGCGCCGGAAAATTGTCCAGCGGCTGGATTTTTTCTCCGCGTCCGGCGGCCAGGGCGGGCTGGTGCTGCAAAAAGAAGGGAACGTCTGACCCGAGTCCGGTCGCGATGTCAAAAAGCTTCTCCCGTCCCAGCGGCTTTTCACACAGTTCGTTAAGCGCCAGCAACGTCGTCGCCGCGTTACCGCTGCCCCCGCCCAGCCCGGCAGCGAGCGGAATTCGCTTTTCCAAATGAATCCTGACGCCGCTGGAAATTCCAGCGGCAAAAAAAAAGCTCTTCGCCGCGCGAACCACCAGGTTGCCGCCATCCACCGGCAGTGTTTTGTCGCTGCATGAAAGTTCAATCTGTCGGCCCGAGCGTTCGAATCTCAATTCATCGCAAAGATTGACGGGTTGCATCACCGTTTCCAACTCGTGAAAACCATCCGCGCGGCGGCCCAGGATATTAAGCAGTAAATTAACCTTGCAGGGGGATTTTTTTAACATATGGGATGCTGGGCGTCGGCGTCCTTATTTTTGGTCGCTGAACACACGAGAGCTTAATTTGCTTTCAATGGCAATTGAAGAAGAAATGAACCGCCCCGCGGGCGTTGCTGATGATTAACCGGTTGAGCCGTTTCACCTTTCAACGTTTTGAACGACCTCCTCGACAATTTCAAATTCGCGCATAAATTGGACGGGTGAAACTGCCGCCGCTTATTCTGGCGTCAGCCTCGCCGCGTCGCGCGGAATTGCTCCGGCAATTGAAGCTGGAATTTGAAGTGATTCCGAGCGCCGTGAAGGAGGTCTTTGACGATCATTTGTCGCCGCTCGAATTGTGCCAGCTCAACGCGCATCGGAAGGCGCGCGCCGTGGCCAAGAAAATTCCGGACTCCCTCGTCCTGGGCGCCGATACCCTGGTTTTTCTGGACCACAAAATTTTCGGCAAACCCGCGGACAAGCCTCATGCAAGGGAAATGCTCTTGCAATTGCAAGGCAGAACTCACCAGGTGGTCACCGGCGTCAGCCTCATCCATCTCCGCTCGCACACCGAGAAAATCTTCGCCGTGAGCACCGATGTGCTGTTCCGTCCGCTGAATGCGCAACAAATTGATGAATACCTGGCGAAGATCAACCCGCTCGACAAAGCCGGCGCCTATGCCATCCAGGAAAACGGGGAACTGGTTGTCTCCGAGATTTCCGGTTCATTCAGCAACGTCGTCGGTTTGCCGGTCGAAAAAGTGCAAAACGAGTTGGAGACGTGGGACGGGCAATAGCCGATGTATGAAAAAGAGTATCTCAGGGAATTCACTCGATTCTGCCGGGCCGTGCCCTAGCTAGCCTTGCGCAAAGAGTGACGATGCAGAAAATTCAGTCAGGGGCCGCCGCCTCGTCTCCTTCCGCTTCGCGACAGTTTCATGGACCGATAAATATCTCCCGGATCGAGGCGCTCGGCGTAGGACATTAGCATGAAAAACGGGAGCTGGGTGAGGTGCGAGGCGTTCTCAGCAAGGGCCATGGGCGCGAGGCGCCGCATCTCGGCGTCGCCGAGGGAGATGTATCGGTCTCCGCCGAAATAACGGGAGAAAACATATTGATGGAAGGGCAAGCCGCCAAATTTCATTCCCCAGCCGACGGTCGGCGGCCATTGCCTGTCGTCCAGGGGTTTTTGCTGTTGCTCCTGTATCCAATTAAAGCACCATGAAACTTTGGCGCGCGCCGCGCGTCCAATTTCTTTGTCTTCACGGATATAAGGCCACCCGGCGGAATAACTTTCCATGACATACATCAGCATGGCCGGCCCTTGTTGCGAGAGCGGAAAGGGCTGGTCCATCGTGAGGTCCAAATGATTGAGCCAATCGGTGACGCCGAGGGCGGTTTTGAGGTAATGCTTGTCACCGGTGTTCG
>JBOHXA010000022.1:0-5258 GCA_050737335.1 Limisphaerales bacterium
TGCGCTGGGAATTTTGGGCGAACTCTTTCGGGACAGACCGGTGATTGGGATTCACGCGGTGGACCTGGTATGGGGATTGGGGTCGCTGCACTGCCTCACGCAACAACAACCAGCGTGAGGGATGCCATTTGGCGCTGTTCTTATCCTGGCGCCCGCTGGACTGGCGATCCTTCGTTAGCGGCCATAATGCCCCCCTTGACGATGGAAATGAGTCGAACAAGCGGCCGGTGTGGGTCCGCCCAGGGTGGTCAAATGAGTCCAAAAATTTATCTTGCGCATGAACATGTATTCTGTGTATAAGAAGAATGAATCGAGAATTGGAAATATGGGAAACCGCAAGTCGCAACAGGCCTTTGAAGAACAAGTGCGCGCCCCTCAGCGGCGCGTCGTTTGGGTTTTGCGCTGTTTTTGCGAAGTGGCGCGCGGCGGGAATTTCATTTCTCATGTCAAATGAATATAACTCAGAAACCAAATGAAACTATGACTCTCACGAAACGGCATCTTGTAACGCGTATCAGCGAAGAAACAAATCTGGGCCAGCAGCAGGTCTTTGACGTGGTCCAAAAGACCCTCGATTACATTTCCGAGGCTCTGGCCAGGAATGATAAGGTTGAGCTGCGCAATTTCGGCGTTTTTGAAGTGAAAATCCGAAAACCGCGGGTTGGGCGCAATCCCAACCAGCCCAAAGATAATGTTCCCATCCCCGCTCGCGCTACCGTCAAATTCCGCGCTGGCAAGGAAATGCGTTCGGAAGTCCTCAAATTGCCCGCGCCAGTTTAAGTGGTGTTCAGGCATTGCACCGGTTCGGCAACCGACCGGCCGTTGGAATAACGGAAGCGCCCGCCTTGGACTTTCGCCCGTTCCCTATCTAATAGTCAAATCCTTTGCAACGCTTTTGGGCTTCAACCGTTTTGCGCAATCCTTTAGCCTGATCGGATGGAACGATTACCCGGTTTCCGAGATTTTTACCCCGAACCGCTTCCGCATGCCGATGTTTGGGGCACCGGCGCCCGCCAGTACATCTTTGACAAATGGCGGGATGCGGCCCGACGGTACAATTTCAGGGAGTACGACGGTCCTCCGCTCGAACCGCTTGAATTGTTTACCACCAAAAGCGGCGAGGAAATTGTCGAACAGCTTTACACCTTCACCGACAAAGGCGATCGGCAGATCGCATTACGGCCTGAGATGACGCCTACGCTTGCGCGGATGGTCGCCACGCACGAAAGGCAATACAAAAAGCCGATTAAATGGTTCGCCATTCCGCAACTGTATCGCTACGAACGCCAGCAGAAAGGACGCATGCGGGAACATTTTCAGTTCAACGCCGATGTCATCGGCGAGAGCGATCCGGCGGCGGATGCGGAATTGATCGCGCTGCTCATTGACACGTTGCGCTCATTTGGCTTGAGTGAGGCCGACTTTGTCATTCGGCTGAGCAGCCGCAATGCGTGGCAGGAATTTTTTCAAAGCAAACCAGGAAACAACGATGTGGCGCGGGCTTATGAATTCTTTCAAGTCATTGACAAGATGGAGCGGGCGCGCGGGGAGGAAACGGAAAAGAAATTGTCCGCGCTTGGCTTTTCGATGGCTGATGTCAACCAGTTCATCGAAGCGGCAAAGCCCACGGCGGAACTCGCCGCTATTTTGCAAAATCTCCGCGCCAGGGGGCTTCAGGAGTTTGTCAAACTGGATTATCGCATCATTCGTGGGCTTGCTTACTATACAGGGGTGGTTTTTGAAGCGTTTGCGCGAAAAGGCCAAATGCGGGCCATTGCCGGAGGCGGGCGCTATGACAATCTGTTGAAGCTTATCAGCGGCGGAAAGGTGGACCTGCCGGCCCTTGGATTTGGCATGGGCGACGTGGTGTTGCGGGATTTGCTTGCGGAAGCGCATCTCCTGCCGGCTTTTGAGCCGGGAGTGGATGTTTTTGTTCTAGTTGAGGATGAAAGCCTCCGTGCGGCTTCTCTCAAATTGATTCAAGACTTGCGCGCCGGAGGGGCCAATGTCGAATACGCATTGACGCCGGCCAAAGCGGACAAACAATTCAAACGCGCCCAGGAATTGAGGGCTCGTTTCACACTCAAGGTTGAAAACGGCTCCCTGGGCCGTCTTCGAAATCTGAAAACACGGGAGGAGAAAATGCTCCCGTTGGACCAGGTCCAGGACTCATTACTAGCCTGAAATGTTCAAGCGGTCTGTGTCAAAGAAACCGTTGCGCGCATCCGGCTCTCCTGCCGCGGCGTCCGCCGGCCGGAGAATCTTACCGATTGCTCAGGCCCGCGTCTCTGTTGCGCTGCCCGGTCTGCGATTGCCAGAACGAGGGCAAAAAATCCTCGTGGCCGTTTCCGGGGGACTGGATTCAATGGTGTTACTCCACGCTTTAAATTCGCTGGCCTTCGAACGACGCTGGAACCTGGCGGTCGCCCATTTCAACCATCGCCTGCGCGGGCCCTCCAGCGATGCCGATGAGGCTTTCGTGGCTGAAGCCGCCCGGGCAATGAAGCTGCCATTTTTTGCGGCGGGGAAGGCTGTGCGGGAAATTGCGGCAAGAAAAAAAGTGTCCATCGAAATGGCCGCCCGGCAATTGCGTCACGAATTTTTGGCTCGAACGGCCCGGGAACGCAGCATAAAAACCATCGCGCTTGCGCATCATGCCGGGGATCAGGTGGAGCTGTTTTTTCTGCGGCTCCTGAGAGGCGCGGGCAGTGGCGGCTTGGCAGGGATGCAATGGCGTTCCCCCTCGCCCGCTGATGAGCGGACCTCGCTCGTTCGGCCATTATTAAGCGTGTCCAGGGCCGCACTGGAACACTTTGCGGCCGAAAATGCAATCCGCTACCGTGAGGATGCGACCAATCGGGTCCGCTATTTTTTGCGAAACAGAATCCGCCATGGATTGCTGCCGTTATTGCGACAGAATTATCAGCCCGGTTTAAACAGGACCATCCTCCGGTGTATGGACATCGCCGGCGCTGAATCAAATTTGATTGATGCACTCGCTCGCGCATGGCTGGGCCGCCAGCCGTTTTGGCGCCGCGCCAAGCGCAAAACCAGCGCGTGGCCGCCGATTGCATCCGCGGTTTTCGAGCAATTGCCCCTTGCCGTTCAGCGGCGGGTGATGACCGCGCAAATCATTGAGTTGGCCATTGCTCCGGATTTTGAGCTTGTTGAATCGCTCCGGTTGTCGCCGCGCAAGCCGGTCTCGGTCAGTCCTGGTCTTTGTCTTTTCAGGGACGAAGCAGGCAAAGTTAGCCGGCGCCAGGTCGAAACGGCGGCCTTTGATGAACATAGGCGGACCGTCCATTTGAAAACTTCGGCGCGAACGATTTTTGATGGAGTGGAGTTAAAATGGAAATTTGGCTTGCGACAAAAATACATTCACCAGCGCCCAAAACCGGCTGGGGGGGCTGAATTTTTTGACGCTGATAAAATCGGCAAAGATATCGTCCTGCGACATTGGAGGGCAGGGGACCGTTTCCAGCCAATTGGCCTGAACCGCGCCGTCAAATTGCAGGATTTGTTTATTAACGCGAAGGTACCGCGCGAGCGGCGTCATAAATTGATCGTGGCTGAAACAGATGGCGGCATCTTTTGGATCGAAGGGCTTCGCATTTCGGATGTTTTCAAACTGGCGGCGCGCACAAAACGGGCTTTGCTTTGGAAGTGGCGGCGGCTGTGACAGCTTTCACGTTCCAAATTCCGGCTTTGAGGATGACGGTAGGAATGAGGCCCATTCATCGCGGCTGCGCGGACCGCTTTAGCACGCCGAAAGCGCCATGATACGAATTGAGAAAATCGCGTCGTTTGACGCGCCGGAACTGCGACCGTACGCGACGATGCGCCGTCCGGTGGAGCATGAAGCGCAGGGCATTTTCGTCGCCGAAGGCGAGAAAGTTGTCAGGCGATTGCTTGAAAGCCGCTTCACAGTTGTTTCGGCCGTTTTTTGGGAGCGCTGGCTGGAGGATTTTCGGCCATTACTCGAAGCGCGACCGGAAAACATTACCGTTTACCTTGCGGAAAAGAAATGGCTCGAAACGCTGACGGGATTCTCAATGTTTCAAGGTGTGCTGGCCGTTGGCAAAATTCCGTCGCCGGCCTCTCTTGAAACGTTTTTGCAAAATTCCCCGTCGCCGCGCCTATTGGCTGCCGTGGACGGCCTGACCAGTTCGGAGAATTCAGGCGCACTCGTGCGGAATTGCGTGGCTTTTAATGTCCAGGCTCTCGTCGTGGGCGAAACCAGCACGAGCCCATTTTTACGACGCGCGGTGAGAAATTCAATGGGTGCGATATTTCAGTTGCCCGTTATAGACCTTCGGCAGAGACGTCTGGCCGGGACGGGCGGGCCGGATTGCGCGCAACTGGCTGGCGGCAGCCCGTTCCGCCCGTTCATTGGCAAAACTTTGGCCGAAACGCTTCGCTGTTTGCGCCAGCGGGCTTTCTACTGTATTGCGGCGGACCCGGGCGCATCCAAAACAGTCTTTGAGACGGATTTTACAAAAGACTGTTGCATTGTATTCGGAAGTGAAGGTGGCGGAATCTCAAAGGCTGTTCGAGAGGCTTGCAATGAGTCCGTCAGTGTTCCGATGTCCGAAAAAGTGGATTCGCTGAACGTCGGCGCCGCCGCCGCGGTTTTTCTCTATGAGGTGAACCGACAACGTATGAGGGCCAAATCGTGAGGGAGGTGCGACGGTCGCTGCTATTTCCACTGGAATACAGCGTTGTACGCCTTCCGTATGTGGTTGCGCCAGTCCGCGAGTCTCGCGCGAAACGCCTCGGGCGAATCAAAGCCGCAACGGACCGAGACCCTGTAAAAAGCGGGGGCATCATCCGGCAGCAATGCTTCGCCTTCATCGCTCCATCGGCGCAAGATCGCTTCTATACGCCGGAGTTGGACATAATCATCAATCAGATGTTTGGCGTCCGGTAGAACATCATTTTGCGCGGCCCGTTTTAAGGCGCGAAGTGTATTTGGCTCGTGCCACCCGTTTTCCATGCAAAGGACTTGCGCGATGAACTCGCCATCCATTAGGGCGCCTTTGCCGGTTTTAATCGCCAGATCATCCATATCAACCGGCGTCCGCTCCCTTTCAATTCGCAACCGCATGCGATGAATCTCCCCTTTCCAATTTTTGAAACGGCGTCGCTGCAGCGGGTTTGAAAAATCTGTCAATTCATTCGCCAATGTTTGAAATTCTTCGCCCACCCTTGAATTGCCGGCAACAAACCGCGCGCGGGTGAGCGTCTGTATTTCCCACAGC
>JBOHXA010000023.1:0-3245 GCA_050737335.1 Limisphaerales bacterium
TTCTAATGACGCATGATGTCTGCGGACCCGGCACCATCGGCGTTTTCAAACGCGAGTTTGGCAAAGATGCCAAAGTCTGGGACAGGAACAAAATTGTAATCATCCCGGACCATTACATTTTTACGGCCGATTCCAAATCGAACCGCAACGTGGATATTCTGCGCGACTTCGTCAAAGAGCAAGGGCTGCCGTATTTTTATGACGTCATTGACGACCCGGATGGGCATTGGCATTTCGATCCGGCCAAAGGCCATTTGAAACGCCAATACGGTTCGCGCTACGCGGGCGTTTGCCATACAGCCTTGCCCGCCAAAGGCCATACGCGCCCGGGCGAAATCCTTTTCGGCACCGATTCCCACACCTGCATGGCCGGCGCCTTCAATCAGTTCGCCACCGGCATCGGCAACACGGACGCGGGCTTCGTCATGGGAACGGGAAAATTGTTGCTAAAGGTCCCCGAAACGATGCATTTCCGCCTGGAAGGAAAATTGCAGCCGGGTGTCATGGCCAAAGACATCATTTTGCACTGCATCGGCGAGATTGGCTTTGACGGCGCGACGTATCGGGCCATGCAATTCGACGGTGACGGCGTCAAATCGCTCTCGATTGACGATCGCATGACCATTGCGAACATGGCGATTGAGGCTGGCGGCAAAAACGGCATTTTTGAATTTGACGCCCGTACGGAGGAATACGTGGATGCGCGCGTGCAGTTGAACGGCACAAAATCGAGCTACACGCCGGTCGAACGCGACCACGAAGAAAAGTTTATGTACGAATTGAATGTGGACTTGGGCAAACTCGAGCCAACGGTTGCATGCCATCCGGACCCGGGCCGGCGCAAAAAGGCCAAGGAAATGAGCCATGTCAAACTGGATCGGGCGTATGTAGGCTCCTGCACCGGCGGCAAGACCAGCGACTTTGTCGAGTTTGCGCGCATTTTGCGCGGACACAAGGTGACCATTGACACCTTCGGGGTGCCGGCCACGCCCGACATCGTCCATGAGTTGCAGTCCACCCGCTGGGGTCAAAAGTCCATTTGGGAAATCCTTGTGGATGCGGGCGTGCAGATGACTGAAAACGCCGGGTGCGCCGCCTGTCTGGGCGGTCCGGTGGACACATTTGGCCGGATTAATAAGGCCGGCATCAAGTGCATCAGCGCCACCAACCGAAATTTTCCCGGGCGCATGGGCGACAAGGAATCGCAGGTGTTCCTCGCTTCGCCGGCAACGGTTGCGGCCAGCGCTATCGCCGGAAAAATCGTGGACCCGAGGGAGTATTTAGAAAATTGAAGAGAGTGGACTGTTTGCAGTTATGAAGGAATTGAAATTCGAATGTCCGCATTGCCGGCAGCACCTGGCCTGTGACGAACAGCATTCGGGCCGGCAGATCCAATGCCCGGGATGCAGTCACCTGATCCGCGTTCCGTCGGTCCCCGGCAGGACAGTTGATTACAAACCCGAATCCGGCCAAACATGGGCCACGTACGTGCCGACTGAAAAAAAGGATTCCGAGTAAAAACTCTTTGCCCCTCTTGCGGCCGGTTTAAAATCAGGAATTCCTTTAAATCTGATCGGCGTGATTTGTTTTGTCGAAGGTCGCAGCGATCCAGACCGGGGCGCGGAAGTTCAGAGCGGATTCACATCCCCTGCTACGGATGCCGAGGATGCCCGCCCCAAAAACCGCAAGAAGGCTGAGACCCGGACTGGCACTTCGCGTTTTTCACTCCGCCAAACGCAAAAAACTTCGTGAAATCCCGGCCGAGTGGGATTAAATTTGAGCCCTGAGTTTTACCCAAGTCATCGAAGAGCTTCCCCGAATGACCACGGCCGGGCGGCATCAGGTTATCCGCCGGGCCTTGGAACTAGACGATGCGCCGTTGTCGCCAGCGGATGAGGCCCTGGTGGAATCGCGACTGGCCGCGCACCGCGCCCGCCCCGATTCTTCGGCGCCGCTGAAGGAAATGAAGAAGCGCCTGCTTTCCGGGTCATGACCTGGCACGTGCTGGTCCGGCCAGAAGTGGAGCAGGACGTGGCCGATGCGGCCAATTGGTATGATGGCCATCAGGCCGGTCTGGGCCGGGAATTTCGGGAAGAGATTATCCAGGTTTTCGATGCGCTAAAGGTCAATCCGTTGCTCTACTGCCCGCGCCATTCCACCAAAACATCCGTTGGCGTTATTCGAAACGATTTCCTTACTGCGTCATTTACGAGGTCCAGGAAAGCGAAAAGACCGTGGTGATTGCCGCCGTGTTGCACGCGGCACGGAAAGATCGCCACTGGCAACGACGCGTCTCCGAAGCTTGAGTCCCGTTTTTCCCATGGCTTTCCGGGCTGATACATATTTCATGTATATAGGATGCGCAACCGTCGCTGAAGCTATGGCATGGCAGCCACGTAACGAGAATTGGTTTTGCGGTAAAAAGTGATGATTCATTAGGATTTTTGAAGATTTTGGCGAGGAGGATGTAAATCCGCTCTGATTCCGCGTCCCGGAGTGGATTGCCGTGCCTTCCGACAAAACAAAATCACCGGCGTTCCAGAGTTATAAGAATCTTGATTTTTAAACAGGCTGCAAGACGGCCAGAGGCTTTTAGGTAGGATCCTTTTTTTCTGTCGGCACATGCGTGGCCCATGTTTGGCCGGACTCGGGCCGGTATTCGACGGCTTGGCCTGGGACCGGGGGAACCCGGATCAGATGACTGCATCCGGGACATTGGATTTGCCGGCCCGAATGCTGTTCGTCACAGGCCAGGTGCTGCCGGCAATGCGGACACTCGAATTTCAATTCCTTCACAACTGCTTCCTTTTTATTGAATGACGAGTTGCTGTTCAAGGCTTTTGTTTCTGGGCAATTCAACAAATCACGTGAATGGATCGAATTTTCGACCTATCCACCCTTCACCGCCAACAGCGCGTTCCATATCAGCCTGGGGCAAAGCCCCTCCGTCGCATGTTTGGCCGATTTGCCAGAAGCAGTTTTTGCGGAATTTGGGACTTTTTGGCCAGCCAACATGGAGATGACATTCGAAAAATAAGGTACTATGTCGCGTATGACAACATTAAGTGTTCGGCCCGCCAACGCAGGCCCTCCTTCGCCGGATAGAACTTTTCTTCCCCAGGAGGAATCACCGATTTGCCGGCGATAGCAACCAAATCTCGCTGGCCCTCGATCCGATCATCCAGTCGCTTTTTGTTGACGCGCCAGATACCCGCTTTTTGCCCTGGATTTGGCACAGGAGCGAT
>JBOHXA010000024.1:0-2472 GCA_050737335.1 Limisphaerales bacterium
CCCGTAGGAGCCGAGGTGACGAGGCTCAAACTAATCCGACTGCCAACGCCGCCCAACCTGTCCAAACATCGTCCGAACACAATCCGCACCCCGCGCCACCTTCCCGTAGCAGCCGAGGTGACGAGGCTCAAACTAATCCGACTGCCAGCGCCGCCCAACCCTCCCAACCCTCGTCCAAACATAACCCGCATCCCGCCGCTTGTGCGCCCCGCCGCATTTCCCAATGGGCCATCGCTACAGCCGCCGGACTCGTCGCAATCGCCTGTTTCATCCGCACCGTCAATGAAGTGGCCTATTGGAAAAACAGCCTGACGCTGTTCGGGCGCGCGGTCGCGTTGGACCCAAAAAACGAGACCGCGTGGACGCTCCTTGGCGCCGGGTACGCCAATCGGTTCCAGAACGCCAGAGCATTGGATTGCCTGAACCGCGCCCTGGCCCTCAATCGAAACTTTTATTTGGCATGGCAATACATCGGTTACGTCCGCGCCCGCGAAGGCGAATATGCCCGCGCGGCGCAAGCCTACCAAACTGCGCTCCAATACACCCGGTACGGTGGCATCCGGATGGACATCTACAAAGAGCTTGGCCAGGCGCTGATGGAAAACACCAACGAGAGCGAAGCCATTTCCGCTTTTAAAAGTTCATTGGCCATTTCGTCGGCCCAACCAAAAGTCCAGGCTGCCCTGGGCCAATGCCTTTTAGACGGCAAGCAATTCGATCAGGCCGCCGCCGCCTTCCAGGCCGCCGTGGACATGGAACCCGCGAACGCGCAGGCGCAACTCGGGCTTGGAATGTGTCTGGCCTCGACCGGGCAAGACGCCCGGGCGCTGCCGCATTTCCGCGCGGCGGTCATGGCCGATACCAATTCCGTCATGGCCCTCAATAACCTGGCCTGGACATTGGCCGCCGCTGCCGACGCGAACCTGCGCGATGGCAGGGAAGCCGTGCCGCTGGCCGAACATGCCTGCCAATTAACTCATTATAAAAACGCCCAATCCATCGGCACCCTCGCCGCCGCGTATGCCGAGGCCGGCCGTTTCGGCGACGCCATCGCCGCCGCCCGAAAGGCGCAAGACGTGGCGCAGGCCAGCGGCCAGCGCGACATCGCCGAACGCAACGCGCAACTTTTGAAACTGTACGAACGGCATCAGGCGTACCATATGGGAGACGACAAATAGTTCAATCGGGTGAGAAACAGACCGCGCTCCCGCGGTGCTGCCACGAGCGATCAGTACCGCAGCAGCGGATGTGAATCCGCTCTAATTTTCTGGTTTTAGCGATCAAGTCCGCTCGAAAATCAATCAGAGCGCGCTCACGCCGCGCTGCCACGAGCCGTTTGTAGCAGCGAACATGTAGGAGACGACGTGAGGAGTCTCTGACTAGCCCCGGGAGTCGGACGATTGCAGTGGCTCGGTTTAATCAGATTGTCGTGACCTCCAATCCTACGGATTCCTTTTGTGTAGGAGATGAGGTGACGAGTCTCTGACTGATCCCGTGAGTCGGACGGTGGCAGTGCCTCGATTTAATCAGATTGTCGTCACCTCCAATCCTACGGACTCCTTTTACGTAGGAGACGACGTGAGGAGTCTCTGACTGATTCCGTGAGTCGGACGGTGGCAGTGGTTCGGTTTAATCAGATTGTCGTCACCTCCAATCCTACGGATTCCTTTTGTGTAGGAGATGAGGTGACGAGTCTCTGACTGATCCCGTGAGTCGGACGATTGCAGTGGCTCGGTTTCTCTGACTCGGCAACGGCTTTGGGCAAAGTGGGGTCTTTATCCTGTTCCCATCCTGTCCATCCTGTCAAAAAACTCTGCATTTCCCGTTTTTCACACCCTCCCATCCGCCCGTTTTTGTCCAGGTCTTTGACAAAAACTGTCTCAATCCTGGAAAACTTTGACTTTTACACTTGCAATTCCCGAATTCTTCCATCACAATGACAGCTAAAGCATTGAAACACAGCGCTTTAATAGCGGTTTAAAACGTTCAAAAAAAATTCAAAAAAAGTATTGACGCCCCTCGGCATTTCTGCGAAATTGGCGTCACACACGGAAACAAAAACCGTAAAACACAACAGAAAAAATGAGAACTAAAACACTACTGATGACTGCAGCCGCGCTTGCCGCAGGCGTCATTTATTCCCAGGCGCAAGGTACCGTCTATTCCCAAAACGTCGTCGGTTACATTAACCAGACCATTTCAGCAAATGCATATGCTGAATTTGCCAATCAGTTGGTGAACGGCTCGGATGCAAATCAAACGAATGACAACGTAAATGCCGTTTTGTCCAGCGGCATGATCTCGGGTCAGGGTGCGGGCGACACGAACACCACTTTGCTAGTTTTCAATGGAACTGGCTACGCTACCTACTATTATTTCAACGCGACTGATGCGGCTAATAACACTACAGGTACCACCCCTGGATTCTATGATGCCAACGGAAACCCGGTGAATATCGCGGTGCCCCAAGGC
>JBOHXA010000025.1:0-1258 GCA_050737335.1 Limisphaerales bacterium
ATGCTGTGATAGGCGAGCAGACGTTTGAGGTCGTGTTCCATCAGCGCGTAAAGCACGCCGAGCACGGCTGAAATGGTGCCGATGGCCAGCAGCGTGACGCCCCACCAATCGGGCGGCGTGCCAAGAAAATCAAACAGCACGCGCACCAGTCCGTAGATTCCGGCCTTGATAATCACGCCAGACATGAGCGCGGAAACATTGCTCGGCGCGACGGGATGCGCCGCCGGCAGCCAGACGTGGAGCGGCACGATGCCGGCTTTGACGCCAAAACCGGCGAGAAAAAGCAGAAACGCGGCGTCGCGTTTGCCGTGCGACATGGTATTACCGAGCATGTGAAAACCGTCGAAGCTATAATTGCCCGAAGCCTGGAACAGCAGCAGAAATCCGAGAATTAAACAACCCGTGCCGATGTGAGACATGACGAAGAAAAGTACGCCCGCGTTGCGCGTTTCATCTTTTTCATGCTCGAAGCTAATAAGGATGTAACACGTCAGCGCCATGATTTCCCATGCGATGAGAAAAAAGAAGGCGTTGCCCGCCAAAAAAACCAAAGTTGTTGACAGCAGCAGCGCGTTGAAGAACGCGCCGAGCACGCCGACGTTTTTGCGCCCATAAAATCCGCGCGCATAGCCGAATGAATAAATGGACAGTGCCATCCCCAGCAACGAAACAATCAGCGCGAAAAACGCGCCAAGCGGGTCGAGGCGCACGGTGAATTGCACATAAGGAACGAGTGAAGTGAACAACTCGAAGGGTTGGCTCGGCGCCGCAGCGCCAGTTGCTAAAACCATCGCACAGGTAATGACGCCGCACAGGGAAGCGAGTGTCGCACAGCCGAAGGAAAAAAGATTCGCCAATTTCTCAAACTTCGCGAACAACAGACCAGCCACCGCGCCTGCCGCGTAACCCAGCAGGCAAAGGTTCAACAAAAGAATGGCGACGGGGGCAGTGTCCATATGCTATTTGCCCGCGAACAGCCCGGTCATGGTCCTTCGCAACGATGGAACTATGAATTTCCTGCGGGTGGGATCAGCCAAAGAACGGGCAATTTTTGGGGCGGGAATTTTACCGAATTTGCTTGCGGCCGTAATAATCAAAATCAAGCCGTCCATGAGCGCAAAGAAGACAAGCGCTTGCGGGCCGTGTCGCGTCACAACCGGCGCTAGCAGCGACACAAATGCTCCGACGGGACCGCCAATATGCACGCGCGAGCCGCCGAATAGGGCAACCAAAATTCCCGCGATGACCGATGTGAAAT
>JBOHXA010000026.1:0-2575 GCA_050737335.1 Limisphaerales bacterium
GTTTGATCCAGGACGAAGGTCTTTGGGGCGCGTTGCGCTTCGCTAAAAACCTTTTCAGCGACAAGGAAGCGCGGCGGCGGGTTTTGGCCATGCGCCGGACTTTTGTAAAATATCGCGCGCACATGGCGGCCATCATGCTCGTCGGAGTTAAGACAGGAGATTCACGTGCAACCACAGAGCATCAACCGGCATTACACTGACGACCACCAGCCTCGACGATTTTTAAGGCGGTCGTGGAACAGCCTGACTCGCTCTTTCCTGCAAACCATCCGCGAACGTCTGGGTTCCAAAAGGTTTCAAAAGTTCCAAATGTTGTGTTTGAAAATGGTCTGAATTTCTGGATATGTGGTCTTGAACGGATATGAAAGCAACACCGTTCAGGCCGCCCGATGGAAGAGGGCTGCTAAACCACGAACCGAACTTTCGTTCCTCGTTTACACCCTATAGACACATAAACGGTAAATGAACACAGAAACCCCAATGAAATGAATGTTTTGAGGTAAACGAACGGCGTAAAAAATGGCCATTTTCGTTTACCTTGATTTCGAACTAAACAGGCAGGCACCGCCGGAACGATCCAACGGAATCGCCCCGGCCTGACCTAAAGGCGCGCGCTCACCGGCTCCATGACAGGGAGGGTAACCGGGAGGGTGAGGTATTGTCTCATGCCTGAGACGCTGATTCTAAGACCAAGGAGCGCCTCCGATTGATCCGCAATGTTCAAGGAGACCTGACTCAAAAAGGACGGACGCGACCTGGTCTAAACCCATGAATCCGAGCTTTCGTTCCTCGTTTATATGTATAAGGCGGGTAAACGATAAACGAGGGCAAAAATCCCAATGAAATGAATGTTTTTTGGTGAACGAACGGCATAAAAAACGACGATTTTCGTTCACCTGATTTTGATTCAACCCATTCAGGGTTGAAAATTTTTGGCCGCCATGAGCCAGCCGCGGCGGTATGGCCGGACGGATGACCATTCCTGGTTCCGCTGAATGAATGACCATTGGTCTCACCCATATATCGCTGATATGCTTTCCATGATTTCAGGTCTTTAAAGCTGGCTGGCAAATCGTTCGGCTATTATTTCCAATAAATTCACCAACGGCAAGCCCCGGAATGCGTTCGCCTGAACAGCAGCCTTTTGTGAATGGGTTTCTACAGATATTTCATTGCAAGCAGGGTTTACAAGAGGCGCAAACGCGACGCGGGCGCCTGCGATGCATGAATCCAGTTGCGGAATTAGCCAATTGCGGGAAGATCTTGCAATGACCGCACAAACCGAGTCCGGCGGCAACCTTCCCCGGCGTCCGCACTGGCTGCAAGTCATTGCCGTGGGACGCCACCCGCGCAGGACGTTCGTCCGCATCGTCGTCCTGGTCATTGTCTGTTTCGTGGTATTTCATTATGTCCTTCTTCCGGCCCGGGTGGATGGCATCAGCATGGCGCCCACTTACAGGAACCATTCGATCAGCCTGGTCAATCAGTTGGCGTATCTGTGGCACGAGCCGCGGCGGGGCGACGTGGTGGCCGTGCGGGCCTGGGCCGGAAAACATATCATGCTGATCAAACGCATTATTGGGTTGCCGGGCGAGACGGTGCGCTTCAATAATGGCCGCGTGTTCATTAACGGCAAGCTCCTGGCCGAACCTTACGAAAAGCGCCCCTGTCACTGGACGCTGCCGCCCGTGAAACTGGGTCCCCACCAATATTTCATCGTGGGCGACAACCGGACCATGCCCTGGAAAGACCATTATTTTGGAAAGGTTGACCGGGACCGGATCGTTGGAAAAATGCTGTTATGAAATTCTTTTTGCGTGTGGTCGTGGTGATTGCCCTGGCCGCCCTGGGTTTTTGGGCCTGGACCGCTTTCTTTCCAAGCCCGGAAAAAATCGTCCGAAATCGGCTGGCCCGCCTCGCGCGCGACGTTTCATTTTCCGCCGGCGAAAACAACCTTGTGAAAATCGCCGATGCGCAAAGCGTTCCGACCTTTTTTGCGAGCAACGTCGAGGTGAATATTGAAGTCCCGGGACATCAGCGGGAAACGCTGATGGGACGGGACGATATTCAAACGGCGGCGCTGGCCTCGCGCCAGCAGATGTCGCAATTGGCGGTGAAATTTCCAGACGTGAACGTGACGGTGGCGCCGGACCGAAATTCCGCGCTGGCGGACGTGACCCTGGACGCCACAATCTCCGGCCAACAGGACGCCATTATCCAGGAACTCAAGATTACCTTTCAAAAGGGCGACGGCCAATGGCTCATCAGCACCGTCCAAACCGTCCAGGCGGTCTCGAAATTTTGAACCGGGCGCCGCGATGACCTTCCGGCCCGCGGGCGCGCCGCTTCGTGAAAATTATTCCATTTGTTTCAGGCAATGAATCAGATAGGGCAACAACTGCTTTTTCCGCGATACCACCTCGCGCAGTTCGTAGATGCCCGGCTTTAGAAGCGGATAGCCCACGCGCCGGATAAAATCACCGTCGCCGGCCAGCAGAAGAAGCGAGCTTTGCGTCGAGACGTCGGTGACCAGAAGGGCGGAAAAGAAATAGCCGCCGCGGGCGCGGTAGGCCTC
>JBOHXA010000027.1:0-4585 GCA_050737335.1 Limisphaerales bacterium
GCTCAAATCCTTGAATCAGAAGAAACTATCAAATCATTTCAGCAAATCTTCCGAAATCGCTGGGGATCAGATGCAGGGCAGTCTCAGAGAGGGCCCATATTGCAAGGATTGCAGCGACAAACCGCAGGGCAATCTCATGCCTTTTTAGTTTTAGCCTTTCGTACAGCCTGGGTTTGCGGTAGTGCGAATATCCAAAGCATCCAAGTGCCCAAGCGGCCGCAGGAATGCAAAATGCCCAGAACTGCGGCGCTCCCCGTTCCCATTCGGCAATGGAACGATAATCTAGCCACGCATTCGTCCCTTGCAAATGCGAGAGACAGTATTCTCCAATGCACCGAAAAATGACTTCACGGTTCGGCTCCATGTCGTGGGGAGCGCGAGAGATAATTTTTAAATCCACTGGCAAGCTGTCCCTTCGCAGAACCGCGGCCAAGCGCACAGTGTCTTCGAGCGGAAAAAGCTCATCGCTGTCTCCGTGAACGAATAGGACCGGGCAACGCAGCAATTTCAAATGACTATTCGTTCGCCCAAAAGGAAGTCCGGCGCCGCTTATTTGAACAAGCAAGTTCGGCTGCTCCCAGGGATAGTGCAACGCAAAATCCCACATCCGGTTTGCGCCTTCGCTAGACCCCACCCAGGCAATTTCATTTGTAATAGCGAAATTTTGGCGCCGAATATATTCGACCGCTGCTAAAAATCCCTCGGCGAATGCCGATGAGTTTGTTTGGTCGTACGTGTCAGCTGGTCACTCAAAACCAGCCAGGGAGGGTCGAATGAAAACCAGCCACTTTGAGGGAAGCATTGCGTATTGGGCGGCGAGAGCTGCTCATGGGCGCGATGAACGAACTCACAGTGAACACACAGCATTCGATATTAACTTTGGCGGGCAATGGCTGGTCCAACCGGCGGATTGCGCGTGAACTGGGCATTAACCGGGAGACGGTGGGCAAGTATCTGGTGCTGGCACGGTCAAAACCGGCCATTTCGACCCCCGGCTCGGAGCCTGACCCAAATTCAAAACCAGCCATTTCGACCGCCGGGTCAACCGCCGGTCGCCAGAGCCTTTGTCAGTCACACTCAGCCCAGATCGTGGCGGCAGTGGCAGTGGGGTTGAGTGCCCAACGCATCTACCAGGACCTGCTTTGTGAGCACGGTTTTACGGGCAGCTATCAGGCCGTAAAACGATTCGTCCGGCATTTGCGACAGACGCAGCCGATCCCTTTTGTACGAATGGAGGTGGAACCAGGCGCCGAGGCCCAGGTGGATTTCGGACAGGGCGCATGGGTCGTGGTGGACGGCAAGCGCAAACGCCCCCATTTGTTCCGCGTGGTCTTGAGCCATTCGCGTAAGGGCTACAGCGAGGTGGTCTGGCGGCAAACCACCGAGAGCTTCATCCGATGCCTGGAGAACAGTTATCGCCACTTTGGCGGGGTTCCCAAGACCACGGTCATCGATAATTTAAGGGCAGCAGTTACACAGGCGGATTGGTTTGATCCGGAGATCAATCCGAAGGTCGAAGAGTTTTGCCGGTATTACGGCACGGTGATGATGCCCACCCGACCGGCCATGCCCCGCCACAAAGGGAAGGTCGAAGCCGGCGTCAAGTATGGCCAGAACAACGCGGTCAAGGGGCGGCTGTTCACAAGCTTGGCCGATCAAAATGTTTTCCTGGCGGAGTGGGAACGCACCGTGGCCGACACGCGCATTCACGGCACGACCCGGCAGCAGGTCCTCAAAGTGTTCAACGAGGTGGAGCGCGCCAAACTATTGCCGTTGCCAGCCAGTTTGTTCCCGGTCTTTGAAGAAGCCCCGCGCAGTGTTCACCGGGACGGCTATATTGAGTTCCAGCGGTCGTATTATTCAGTGCCCCCGGAGTACGTCGGGCGACAAGTCTGGGTGCGGTTGGAGTCGCAGTTGGTCCGCGTCCTGAACCAGCGCCGGGAACAAATCGCTCTGCATGTCCAGGCCGAACCGGGCAAGTTCACCACTGACCCGCTGCACCAGCATTCACCGTATCGGCACGTCATTCAGCATAGTCAGGATTATCTGCTGGATCGAGCCCGGCTGATTGGCAAACAGACCGGGACTTGGGCGGAAGGAATGATTCAGCAACGCGGCCCCATCGGCATCCGGGTACTACATGGGCTATTGTCTTTGGCGGGCAAGCATCCCGTGGCGGCCCTGGAAGGTGCGGCCGAGAAGGCCCTGCATCACGGCACTTGGCGGTTACGGGACTTGCGCACGTTGCTGGAACGGAACGGGCCATCGCCGCAATTGGATTTTCTCGAAACTCACCCCTTGATCCGGTCGTTGGATGCTTACGAGGCACTGACGCCGGATTGTTTTAACCCACAACCCAAATCCTGTATATGAGCACACTGCAAAGCACCTTGAAACAACTCCGCCTCTCCGGCCTGATGCAAACCTTGGACGTGCGTCTGCAAGAAGCCGTCGCAAACCGGCTTGGCCACGCCCAGTTCCTGGAACTGATCTGCCAGGACGAGATCAACGTGCGCCAGCAGCGGCTGATGGAACGCCGCACCAAGGCCGCTGATTTCCGTGGCCTGAAAACGCTGGAGGACTTCGACTGGAGTTTCAATCCGGCGCTCCACCGTAAAGACATCTATGACCTGGCCACCGGCAACTTCATCCGGCAAGCCAAGGACATCCTTTTTCTTGGTCCGCCTGGCGTCGGTAAAACTCATTTAGCGCAAGCCATTGGGTATGAAGCCATCAAAATGAACTTTCAGGTGCTGTACCGCTCCATCTTCGACCTGGTGCGCGACTTCATGAAAGACGAAGCTTTCAACCAGCAGGACAGAACCCTGCGGCGTTACCTCAGTCCGGAGCTTTTAATAATTGACGATTTTGGGCTCAAGCAACTTCCCAGGAACTCCGGCGAGCATCTCTTTGAGGTGATCATGCGCCGGTATGAAAACCGGTCCACCATCATGACCAGCAACCGGCCACTGGAGGAATGGGGCAAGCTTTTGGGCGACGTGCCCACGGCGGGCGCAATCCTGGATCGTTTCCTGCACCACGCCCAGACCATTGCCATTACCGGCAGAAGCTATCGGCTCAAAGACCATGCCACCGTTGCTGGAAAAGAGGACAAAATCAAAAAGCTCAAACCCAAGTCCGACGACCCTTCGACCGCCGGGGCCGCGAGCTAAGGCTCGACCGCTCGGCCCCGGCTCGATTATCCGGCCGCCGGACATGGCCACGACGTTCAGCGAAAAATCATTTGAAAATCAAACTAAACCTGTTATGAAATCTCTCCCTCAGAGTGGCTGGTTTTGATTCGACCCGAACTGGCTGGTTTTGAAGTGACCGGTGACAGTTGTCAGCGGACGGCTGCCAGACCCATCTCGGCAATCTGACGCAGATCCTCCCCGTCGCCCATCAGGCTCCCGCCTCGCCCATGCGCATAGACGACGAGGAGGCGTGGCCTGATTGGTTTTGGCAAGACCGCTATGAATTTTATTGAAGCGCTGTTTGGCGCCTTCAGGTTGACCCATATCCGAACGAATGGATCCTGCCGCTTGCTCCAGAGCAACCCGCCCAGGAGAAGCAAACCCAAAAAAATGGGGACAGAGAATCGCCAGTGAGATAGCCGACCAAAGAACGCGGAATGGATTTCAGAAAGGTTCCGCGCCATCACCCGCATTTTATCGGGACTCGCCATTCAGCTCGGCCCATTGACCCTACCGTTATCCGTCGCAAAACTTTCTCTTCCAAGTCCGATCAGAGTCCAAAAGGTAACCGCCGTTGCCCATTCAAACAATCCGCCGTCAAACCAAAAACCAATAGCAAGTGCCGCGACGGCGCCCCGGCAGGCGGTCCTTGTCGAACGCTGTCCGAACGGCTCTTCCGTTTCGCCGCCGGGGATCTGGACAGCCGATAGCCAAAGAAAAATTCCGAAGCAAAGTAGCGCGGGAATTCCACAGACAGCCCCTAGCAAAAGGTAATCATTCATTTGGATAGCCGCGCCTGCATCCAGCTTGGACGGCAGGTAATATTTTTCATATAAGGTCTCCGGCTCGTCCGAACCGCACCCATACCACGGATGTTCAGCCATAATCTGCAACGCCCCTCGCCACGCGAGGACTCGATTCCCGACGGAAAAATCGTTTAGATCTGCAATGGAAATCGCTCTTCGCATTGACGGCGACGCAACGCCGCCAGAGCGCCAGACACAAACCGTCATCGCACAAACTATGGCAATAAGCGCTACCCTGGCGTTCCTTTTCAGCCACAGGCTGCCTGAGCGCCCCCGTTTCGCCCAGATCAATTCCGCGGCCAGAAAAAAAATTCCGCAAGCCGTCGCCACCCACGCACCACGGCTGTAGCTAAGCAAAAGGCGATACGTTAAGATCAATACTCCAAATAAAAATGCCACGGCGACGCCAGTTTTCAGGAAGACCGCAAATCGTTTCCAGACACCGCCCAGGCATCTTAATGCCAGGCCAACTGAAAGGATTAGCCCTACTCCCATAAGCAATCCAGCAGTGTTCGGGTTCTCCCACGGCCCCACCCAGCGCACGTACCCGCTATACGGGTATTTAGCCGACGACCAGCGTAGCGC
>JBOHXA010000028.1:0-13337 GCA_050737335.1 Limisphaerales bacterium
TTTCCTGGAGTATAGGATTGGTAACCCGTGTCTCCGCCGGAGTTCCAGAGGATTCGCCACTGCGCGTTATATCCGGCGCTGCCCGAAAGCGCATCGGCGAAGAAGCTGAACGGATAGACCGTTCCCCCGGTCACGGATATGCCGGACTGATTTATCTCAACCACCGGCCCGGCACCGGCGCTGGCCAGGGAAACCTCAAAATTATATGAGCCGCTATGAGGGTTGTCGTTGGTGCGAATCCCATATACGGGACCCCCCGCTGCCGTATCCACAGTCCAATTCCCGGCGCTGCCACCGGTTCCGCTTTCAAATCCTCCATTTGACGGCAGAGCGGGCGCGGCGGGAGTGCCCGGAACAATATCCAGGAGCTGATAGGCTCGCGTACCGATGGGGAAGGGATCAAAATAGGTGTTGGTCAGGCCATTGCCCGATGACGCAATGAGGCCGGCCCAATTTGCGGAAGAGCTGGCGGACCATTGGAGTTGGTAGGTATCGGTGGCGTTTTCAACCCAGATCAACTGCACCCCTGGCTGAACACTCAGATTGATTTGAGCGCTGACCGCAGCCGTTCCGATGAGCGACAACCAAACCGCCGCCGCCAATCGTATCAAGCCTGGCCTCGAATTGAGCCGGCGCCTTTTGGCGGGTACCATTCCATAAACAGCCTCGGCAAACAGAACCTCGGGCCTTGCCATGACGGCTGCCGGCGTCCGTCCGCACAGGGTCGCGGGAAGAGCCAGATATTTTGCGGTTGTTTTAATGGGCGGCTTTACTGGCTCTCCGGCGCAATCACGATTCGATTCCAAAGCGGCTCAAACATTGCGACGACGTCGAAATGCCCCAATCGCAAATATCCCCAACGCAGCCAAAGAAAGGGGCATCGGCTCCGGCACAGGTGTTAGCATGACATTGTCAATGCCCATTTCGTCGGTGGACCCGGCGTTGGCGCCGGTAGTCGCGTCAAATTCAATATAAAGGTGATCGCTCCCGGCCACAGTTGTAAACGATCCGGAATAGGTCGTCCACGAACTGGTGGAAGGGAAGAAAGGGCCAAGCAGGCCCGGGCCCTGACTAATCACCCCACCTGTAGAGTTCTCATCGAATATGTGGATGAAATCCACCCCACCGGCGGCCTGGCTGCCGCCCAAT
This sequence comes from Limisphaerales bacterium, assembly GCA_050737335.1. Taxonomy (GTDB): domain Bacteria; phylum Verrucomicrobiota; class Verrucomicrobiia; order Limisphaerales; family UBA11358; genus UBA11358. The sequence goes on from JBOHXA010000028.1 coordinate 1,150, forward strand.
AGATCGAACGAATAATCAACGGTTATTCCGGCGCCAACAACGCTGCCAATGGGAGTCGTTTGTGACAAACCTAGATTGTAGCCTTCGATCGTATCGTCCAACCATGCATAGTCCGTCGGGTTTCCGCCGGTGGGAATGACGGTTGCCGTGGCGCCTGCAGCCGCGTTTATTGGCGTCCAGTCGGTCAAATCCCCGGTATCAAATCCGGAGTTTAATATCAAATTTTGAGCCAGTGCGCTGTACGCAGTCAAAAAGCCTGCCAGGCTCGCTGTTAGAATGATTGTTTTAAAGGATTTTTTCATGGTTTTTTCTTGTTTCGTGAGCGTTGGATATGCGGGTCTTAGTTGCAGCGGCGCGCTTTGTAGTGCTTTTTACTACGTATCCAGCCACGTGTCAACATCTTTCTTCCAACAATCGAATTTGTCGCGCTCCCTCAGGATTATCTCTCAACCAGGAAGCGTAGCCTGCCTCTTTCAAGCGTACCAGCGCCGACCGCCAATGTTTGTTCCGTGGCACTTTCCTCAGATGCGATCACAGCCAAACCGGTGCGTTTGTTTGCGGCCCAAAAAGGGGCGATTTAGAGCAATGCCTGCCGCGAAGCCGTTGGCCATTACCGTCAGCATTGGCGAAGGGTGGACTGAATCAAAGAACTTGCCAAACGGTTTGGAAGCAGGAAGATGGAGAAAAGGCAAGATGGTGGCCATGAGGTGATTCCAATCAAATTTGAACCGATATGAAGACGCGGCGATCGAAAAGATCAGTTGAATTCGCGCTCATCCCCGGCGCGTTGGTGGCCACGGCGATAGCCTGTCCGAACGTACTAAGCCAGAATCCAGCGAGCGGCGACGCCGAGAGAGGACAGGCATATTTTCAGACCGCGTGCTCGCTTTGTCATTCAGCGGAACTGGGGCCGGATAATACCGTGATTATCAAGCAGGGACCAAGCCTTGTCGGTGTGATGGGCCGCCGCGCTGGTTCGCTTCCGCATTTCACTTATACACAGGCGTTGAAAGATTCCGGATACACCTGGAACGCGGCCAGGCTCGATCATTTCCTCGCCAATCCGATGAGGGCCGTCCAAGGCACGACCATGCCCATGGCCGTGCCGGATGCGCAAAGCCGCGCGGATTTGATCGCTTATCTTTCCAGACTGAAAATACCGGCGGGAGTTACGCTGAAATATGAAATGGCCCAGCCACCCGGCGCGGGAAACGATCCGAACGACTGGCAGCGCCAGGCGCCAGGCGTGACGCATCATTTTACCCTGGCCGATTTGCCACCGCCCTTTGCCACACGCTCCGCAGGTAATGGGCCGCAGGTCGTGCCGCAACCGGACGGGGCGGAACCCGCCGTGCCGCCGGGTTTCACGGCGAAAAAATTTGCGGAGGGATCGGACAATCCGCGGCTTTTGCGCACGGCGCCCAATGGCGACATATTCATCTCCGAAACGGCGCCGGGCCGGATCCGAGTCATGCGGACAACCGATGGCGCAGACGCACCGGCGATAAACCGGATCTTTGCGGAAGGTTTGGACCGGCCATTCGGCATCGCTTTTTATCCGCCGGGCGACGATCCACAATGGATCTATGTGGCGAACAACAATTCCGTCGTGCGGTTTCCTTATCGCAATGGCGATTTGCAGGCCAACGGCCAACCGGAAGTCATTGTTCCCAGGCTCGATAACTCTCGCGGCGGCCATACCACGCGGGACGTTGTGTTTTCAAATGATGGCCGGCGCATGTTCATTTCGGTCGGCTCGGCATCGAACGTGGGGCAAGAAATGCGCCGCAAAACGCCCGAGGAAATCCGCGCCTGGGAAATCGAGCACGGACTTGGAGCGGGGTGGGGAGCAGAGGCCAATCGCGCCGACATCCTGGTCACGGACCCCGACGGGCATCAGCCTTTGCGCGCGTATGCGACGGGCATTCGCAATGGCGTGGGGATGGCGGTAAATCCGTGGACAGGTGAATTGTGGGTGTCCACCAATGAACGCGATGCTTTGGGCGATAACCTGGTGCCGGATTACGTGACGCGAGTCAAGGAAGGCGGCTTCTACGGCTGACCATGGTATTACATGGGCAATTTTGAAGATCCCCGGCATGCGGGTGAACGTCCGGACCTGGCGGGCAAGGCGATTGTTCCCGACGTGCTCGAACAATCCCATTCGGCTTCGCTCGAGATGACTTTTTACACCGCGACGAACGGGGTGGCGGCGTTTCCACCGGAGTATGCAGGCGACGCTTTCGTCGCATTGCATGGCTCGTGGAACCGGACGGTTCGCACAGGCTACAAAATCATCCGTGTGCGAGTGAGCCATGGCGCGCCCACGGGCGAGTACGATGATTTCATGACCGGATTCGTAGTGGATAACAATAGAGTGTGGGGTCGTCCGGTCGGTGTGACTGTGGCCCATGACGGGGCACTGCTGATAACCGAAGACGGCAACGGAACGATGTGGCGCGTGGCCTATGCGGGCGCAAAATGACCCGGAACAGGCGAAAAACACGGCGGGATGGCATCATGGGGGAGTTCGACCACAACCGGGATTGGCCGATGCGGCGAATTTGCAGATATTTCCAATAACAGCCGTCCAAAAATCCCGGCAGTCTGGTCCACAGGAGCCACGGACAATTCCGGCCTTCCCATAAATTAATTTTGGATTTTCGAGGAAGCAGATTAAGTTAAACCATGCAAACTCGATTCTTATTTGCGGTTGCCAGCGGCTTGGTTTTGGCATTGGCTGGTTGCACTGGCGGTTCCAGTAATTCCACGGCTCCGGCTACCAATACGTCGGCGAGTAGTTCGTCATCAACGGTCATGCCTCAGGTCTATGCCCAAAAGAAAGTGGAACTGGCTTCGCTGAACCAGGCTGTTCAGCAATATCATGCCGCCGAAGGGCATTATCCGGGCAATTTGGATGATTTGGCGCCTGATTATGTTGAACGAATCCCGCAGCCCCCCGCCGGTTACAAATTCGATTACGACGCCAATGACGGAACAGTAAACCTGGTCCAACAGTAGGTTAAAGGAGAAGAGTGTTCGCGGCGGTTTTGCCGATTCCATATGCGCAATCGGTCTTTTTTTGCCAGGACTAAAGCGAAATAAACTTCAACACTTCCACTTCCTTTTTCAGCACAATTGAAATCATGCTGCCATCAAATTGGAAGTCCACCGGCGCGCGGTCTTCGTCGTGTTCCCACATAACGTGGCCGTTGGAGGGGTTAATGCGGATAAGTTTTAGAAAAGCCGGCTGCATAACCGCCCCCATTAAAGCGCTGGCCGCATCGCCCTCCTCTCCGGGATCAAATGACCGGTAGGAGTAGATATAGTTGCCGGACAGATAGGAAATATAACCGCCGGAGCTGCTGGTCCACAGAATCTTTCCCCTGACCGGGTCCACCTTCATAACGATTGCCCGGGTTGACTTGTTCACGTCAATTTGGCGTGAATACTTGATGTCATCGGGATTGCCGCTCGTCGTATTCACATAGACCATGCCCTTATCATCAAAGAACAGTCCAACCACGCCCACGGTCGGTATGCGCCAGCGCGCGTTCCCGGTCGAGGGGTCGAACGCCGACAGGACTGCCTGATCAAAGACGTATAGGGTCCCGTTATTTTCGACGCAGGGTCCGGCGCCAAATTCCGATTGCCCAAAAGTGTCCATTCCCTGTGGAGCGCCTTCTCCTCCGGTTATGTCGTAGGTCAAATTCGCCTGCCACAGCTTTTTATTCGTTTTATCAAATACCGTAATCGTTTTGCCCGCGGCAAGCACATTGACCGTCCCGAGCGGGTAGAATTCCGGCGGGCCAATCACTTGCCCGGTCCAGTCAGGCTGCGCGGAACCGGCCCGGCGCAGAACCACTTGATAAATACTTTGGTCCTCGGTGACGGTGCCGCCGCCGCGGTTTCGCTGCATTTCATTTAATTGCTCATTGACAGCCTCTTGCTCATTCGCCGCGCTAAGATTCGGATCATTCAACGCCGAATGCTTTGGCGGAGCACGCATCGCATCCCGCTGCACAATATTTTGCTTTATCAACCGCGACCCAAAGGCAATGTAACTGTCGCCGTCCGGAATGAGATTGAAATTTCTCAAATCAGTCGCGTCATCGGAGACCTGAGATGCTGATTGTTGGGCTGTTGACTGCGTTGCGGGTTGCCGGCGGGACCCAGGGCCGCCCCGGTAGCCGTTTTCCTGCATATTTTCCGCATGGATTTCCTGAAGAATCTGCTGGTTATGCTCGCTGTTGGCGAGCAGCGCCGGCAATGCGATGCGTCCGGCCAGGGTCATGTGTTGGGCCTGTTGGGCCACCCGGGCGGGATTCATGGGCCGGCCCGCTTCCTCTGGCGTGAGCGGAAGCCCGCCCTCAGGCGCCCTGGTCGGCCGGCTTTTGGCGGACGCAACCGCGGGAGAGCCAAAAATCTCCTCAGTCTGCATTGTGCCGTCGTCCATGTTAATTTGCGTGACGCTTTGCGAGCCATCGGCCGCGGTCCCCAAGGCCAGCAATTCATTGCCATGGTCAGTGATCCGGTCGAAGTCATTGGTCAGAGTGACTTGCCGGACAACATTGCCTGTCGCCCAGTCGTAATGCGTCAGCACGTTGCCTTTGGCCACCCAGATATTTTTTTCATCGTCGTAGAATTCCAATTCCTGCTCCAGGCCAATTCTAAGCTCTTTTTCCCGGATTGACGTCGGCCTGGGATCCGGGTTGCTTCCCGTTCTTTTAAATTCTTCTGTGTTTTCTTCATCTTGCGCCTTGAGCGCATCGGCCACGTCTTGCGGCGAGACCAGTTCGAGGGACCAAATTTTCTGTTTGGTCTGCAAGTTATATCGGGCAAGCGTGCCGCCGTGCAGAAACACCAATTGATTGCCGTCCACAATGCGCGAATCCCCGGAATCCGATAAATCGTCGAAGCGAACGGAAAAATAGACATGCGGTTGCGAGCCAATCCAGGCATACCAAAACCAAAATCCGAGCAAGCAGGCCGCCACCGCGCCGATCGGCGCGGATATGAGAGTGACTTTGCGCCAAAACTTTTTTTGCGCGGCAAATCTTCCGCCGATATGCACCGGCGCGTCCATGCTGACACCTTCGACTTTGTTGCGGCAGAACGCCGAACAAAATGGTCCAAAGGTTTCCAGGCATTTGGGACATATGGGCTTTTTGCAGATCTGGCAATGGTCCGTGGTCAACTCCGTTCGATGCTTCTGGCAGTACTTGCTTTGCGGCGGCTCTGCCTGCGCGGCGGGGGCCTCGGCGGCAGGCGCGCGGGAAATCCGCAGTTTTGGGGCGTCCGGCGAGGGCGGAGGTGGCGGAGATGGAACGGCAGGCGCCGGTATGGGTGGCGGGCCCGAGTCGGCGGCGATCCGGAGAGGGGGCGGCGCAGCGGCGGCGATTGGTTCGCCCGTTTCCTTCCGGATGAGTTCGTTCACGAAGGCTGAATAATCCTGTCCGCAGTTCCGGCAGACAAAAGTAACCGGCTGCATCCCTGGCGTTACGTCAATGACGTATTTGGCGCCGCATGGGCATTGGATTTTCATACCTTCACGGTTTTGGATTCAATAACACAATCCCATTGGAAAAAGCGAGTGAAAATGGCGCCCGGGGCGGAACCGCCTGCGCGCTGCCATCGCAAAAGAGAAAATTTCCGCCCGACTTGCCATGGTTATTTCCAGGGGCCCAGCCGGTCAACGAAAATACCTGGTCGCCGGCGTTTTTAGAGTTCGTATTGATTTGGCGGTCAGACATAAGGAAGTCGGCCGAACCGCAATTGGTGCCGCGTCCCATATAATATGCGTAGCTGATTCGATGTTTATTCAATGAAGCGCCCGAGGGAATGCTCCAATCCGAGGAGCCGGGACAGATAAATATCGAGGTGTCAGACGTATAACGCGGAACCAGCAAATTGAGCGCGGCTTCGGAGGTCGCCGCATTGGTGTTGAGCGGGAATTTTCCGAAATCATTCTGATAAATCTGGGCAGCCAGAAATATCTTTTGGAGATTGTCGCGACAACGTTCCATCTTCGACTCCTGCGCACCTCGCGAAAAGGGACCCATCCACATCACCCAAATAACCGCTATCAGTACCACCACGATCATCAACTCGATCAACGAGAACGCCGCAGTCAAAGTGCGTTCAAAAATGGCCATAATCCAATTATAGATTAAAATGCGAAAAGAAAAAATTAAAATATTTGTTTCAAGTGGCATTGGATATGATTCTAATGTGATTATTACCGCCTGACGCTCGACTTCATTCGCCGTGAAACCCTGTCCAAAAACCGTCCAAAACAAACAACGATATCGTAGGGATCGGGCCTAAGAAGCCTCTGACTCTTTCGCGGCGGCGCTTCTCAAAGGCGATTAACCCTCCCACCTTTCCAACCCGCCTCCGAAACGAAAAAGTCCTTTCTGATTCTCATTGCAAAATCCGAGCAATGCGCGCGTAAAGGCTTTGAAAATGTTCCAGTTTTTTCTCGCAAAAGAGACCCTCTTATTGACACTTTTGGCAATGCTCGAACAAGTCATCATTTTGGATTTCGGGGCGCAATATACGCAGGTCATCGCCAGGCGCGTCCGCGAGCGCAATGTTTTTTCCCAAATTTTACGATATGACACGCCTGCGCGGGAAATTGGGCGACTCAAACCCGCAGGCATCATTCTCTCGGGCGGTCCCTCGAGCGTTTATGCCAAAGAGGCGCCATTGCCGGACAAGGATATTTTTTCACTCGGTATTCCGGTCCTGGGGATTTGCTACGGGGTGCAATTGCTTGCGCACGTTTTGGGGGGAAAAGTCGAAAAAGGACCGCGCCGCGAATATGGCAAAGGCACATTGCGAGTCACCGACCATTCGTCCCCATTATTCGCCAATCTGCCGCAGATATTGCAGGTCTGGAATTCACACGGCGATAAATTGACGCGGTTGCCCCGCGATTTCAAGAGCGTCGCCGTCACGGAAAATTCCGAATTGGCCGCGATCGAAAACCGGGAACGCCGATTCTACGGCCTGCAATTTCATCCCGAAGTCGCGCACACGCCGCTCGGCCGCGAAATCATTTCCAACTTTGTCCACCGAATTTGCGGCTGCGACAGAACCTGGACCATGCGCGGCTACGTTAGCCAGGCGGTGGACGACATCCGCCAACAGGTTGGGACGGAAAACGTCATTCTTGGCCTGAGCGGGGGCGTGGATTCCAGCGTGGCGGCGGCATTACTGCAGAAGGCCGTTGGCGACCAACTCACCTGCATTTTCGTCAACAACGGCCTTCTGCGCGCACGCGAGGCCGAAACCGTGCAGGACGTGTTCGGAAAGCATTTCCAGATCAAACTTAAATACGTGGACGCATCAAAACGGTTCCTGTCAAAACTGCGCGGGGTAACGGACCCGGAACGGAAACGCAAAATCATCGGCGGCGAATTTATTTCCGTCTTTACCGATGCCGTCGGCGACCTGAAACGGGCAAAGCAATCGGCGGCCCACGGTCGTCCATTTAAATTTCTTGCCCAGGGCACGCTCTATCCCGACGTGATAGAATCGGTCCCCATCGCGGGCAATCCCGCGGCGCTAATCAAAAGCCACCACAACGTCGGCGGCCTGCCTAAAAAGATGAAGTTTCAATTAGTCGAACCGCTGAAATGTTTGTTTAAAGACGAGGTGCGGGAATTGGGGCTCGAGCTTGGCCTGCCCCGTGAGGTGGTTTTTCGGCAGCCTTTTCCCGGCCCGGGCCTTGCGGTGAGGATACTTGGCGAAGTCACGCCGGCTCGATGCGAGATTTTGCGCAATGCCGACGCGGTCGTGGTGGAAGAAATGAAGGCCAGCGGATTTTATTATAAAATCTGGCAGAGTTTCGCAGTGCTACTTCCCGTCCGCAGCGTAGGCGTGATGGGCGACGAACGCACGTACGACTTCACCATCGCCATTCGCGCCGTCGAATCACAGGACGGCATGACTGCCGACTGGGTGAAGCTGCCCTACGAGCTTCTCGAAAAGCTCGCCAGCCGCATCATCAACGAAGTCAAAGGCGTAAACCGGTGCGTCTTCGACATCACCAGCAAACCGCCTGGCACGATCGAATGGGAATAACTTTGTCTTCGTCCTCACCCTCGTGCAGTCAGCCCGACATCTCGTTGCAGGGCGGGCCACTGGCCGGGCAGTCAGGCTTGCAGTTCGTATATCCAGGAATCCCGCCAATGGTTTAAAAAACCCGCGCCGATGTACGAATGCGCGGATCAACCGCCTGCTCACCCGCGTGGCTTGGAAGGATTCTGGACTGCCGACCGTGAACTGCGGATTGTGGCGCCCGGCCTATTTCCCATCGTGATGAGTTTCAAAACCACCAGCAGCATCGCTACGAGCACAAACTCGAACACGCACGCCCACGGGTTTTGCCGCAGGCCCGGCAGATGGTCGAGAAACGGCGTCACAAACGAGAATGGCGGAATGTGCGCCCAAATGTAACCGTCAAAATTATGGATATAAGGACGCGGGTAAAAATGCGAATGCATATGAAACAGATAGTTGAACAGTTCCCGTCCGTGGATAAAAATCCAGTCCGCGTCCGGCAGGCAGGCAAAGAGGATGCCCCACTTGAAGTTGCGCCACCACAGCGCTAAAAAAGCCACCGTAGCCACGACGACGAACGAATGATAGCCCACCCACACCGGACTATGAAAGTCCGGGTTCGCCGGGTGATAGGTCAGATTGGCCAGCTTGTCCAAAAATCCATGCGATAAAAAGCCAATGACCGCCGTCAAACCCAGCGCGAGTTTGGGATGCTTCGACCCTTCAAACGATTTCTGGATGATGACCCCCGTGAGGATATGCGTCGGCTCTTGCATGAATGCCCGTGCAGTTTAATCTCGATTGTATTTCCGGCTTTTGATGGTGTTTTTAATACGGAGCAGAGTGTTCAGCGTTTCAGCGCGCGTTATCGGGTTTCCGGCAGTGACGCCCCCGCCGCGGCGTCAACGGCTCACCAGGGGCGAGGAAAGTTTTGCATGCGTTCGTCCCCACTACGGTTCACGGGCAGGCAAGGTATGACTGTGACCGCGCCAACCGAACCCGGCGGGGCTCGCCTCTTTCGCGCTCGATCCTATTTCCAAAATCCGACAGCCTAAAGCCTAAGGAAAATCTTTCGCCGATACATAAACCCGGCCAGCCAAAAAAACAGGCCGATGCTGACCAGCGAAACGACGACATTGCCAAATCCTTGCGCAACGTGCGTATTGAGGTAGTTCAATACCGAGCCGCCGCCGATGCGCGCGGCGAGCTTGCGATAGCCTTCGCCGCCGGTCAGGTTGCTCACCATGTAAAGCGTAATCGGATTCATTCCGATCCACACAAACGGACGGCACCAAAGTTGCCATTTTTTCACGTCCACGATCCAGTAAAACAGTCCGAGCAGGATTGCGCTGTAGCCGCCGGCGACCAGGACGTAAGAGGAGGTCCAGATTTTTTTGATGACTGGAAAATGGGTTCCCCAAAGAAAACCCAGAATGACGCCGGCAACGCCCATGGTAACGAGCCAGAAAACCTTTCGTTCGTCCGGCACGGCTCCGTTCATTAAAAACAGCCCCGCAAAGATTCCGAGCAGGCCCGTCGCAATGGCGGGAATCGTGCTTAGAAGGCCTTCGGGGTCCCAAAAGCTGTTGTACAAGCGGCCGGGCAGGTGCGCGAAGTCAAAGTCATTGCAAACATTATAGCCCATTTCATATTTGCCTTTCACCCTGTTGGTTGTGGACAGATACATCTGCCGCGCGGCGGCCATAACGGGACTGTTTTTGACTGCGCTGGGATTATTAGAGTAATCGTTAATGGCGCGAAATTGGGCGGCCAACTGAGATTTGCCGTGTTCCTGCGCCAGGGTGGCCAGGGCATCAGGCTGCATCCGAATGTCACGAAATGGCGTGTATTTCATAATTCCCCAATACCCGAGCAAGAGCGCAACGGCCACGCCCACAAGGGCGCGCGGCGGCAGGAAACAAAACATCAGCGCGCCGAAAAAGTAGCAAAGGGCGATGCGATTGAGCACGCCCATCAACCGCAAGTCAGGCCATGGATTTGACGCGCCGCCCGAATAAATCAGGGCAAGAACAAACAGCAAAATTGAACGGCGCACGATGCGCGTGAGGGCCGCTCCGCGTCCTTCTCTCTCAATGATCCGGGTCAGCGAAAAAACCGTGGAAACGCCCATGATAAAAACGAACAGGGGAAAAATCAGGTCATAGAAGCGTACGCCCTGCCATTGACTATGGGAAAGCTGGGTGGCGAGAAATCGCGTGGGCGCGCAGTGTCCGAGTTGATTCAGCGCAACCATGAGCGCATCCGCGCCGAGTATCCAAAACATATCGAAGCCGCGGAGGGCGTCGAGCGACACGAGCCGTTTGGTTTCCACCGCGCCGGCGCGGGATGACGCAGCCTGGGCAGACGGTTTGGGCGCGACAATTTCAGCCATACACTTTGCAGTATTACTAGTCGTTGCGGTATTGTCGAGCTTTTTATCCCGGGACCGGGCGTTTTAACCAGGAAAGCGCAGAGGCCGCGAAGCAGTCGAAACCGGAGCGCGTGTTATACGCTGGCATTTCGCCTGAATTTGCGCAAATTAAACCGTATCAATGCGAGTCTCATTGATTTAATAACAGTATGACAGATACCAAATTCGCCCGCCGCGCCTTTCTCAAGCGCGTTGGACTTGCCGCGCCGGTCATTTTCGGCAACCCTGCCGCGTTCGGGATGAGTAAAAACCCTGCGAAAATCACGTTCCACCTCGTCAAGCCTGAACACCTGCGTTTCGGCGACACGGTGGGAATTGTCGCGCCGGCCAGCCCGGCGGAGGAAGCTGATGACATAGATGACTTCGCAGCCGCGCTTGGCAATCTTGGCTTCAAGCCCAAACTGGCCCGGAATATTCGCAAACGGCTGGGTTTCCTCGCCGGTGACGACCGGGCCCGCGCCACCGACCTGATGAGCATGTTCGCCGACCGAGACGTGAAAGCAATTTTTTGTTTGCGCGGCGGTTACGGGTCGGCGCGGCTGCTGGGAATGCTCGATTACCATGTCATCAAACGAAATGCCAAAATCTTCGTCGGTTTCAGCGATATTACGGCGCTGCACACGGCATTCGAAACGCGGGCGCGCATCGTTTCATTTCACGGGCCGACGCTCAATTCGAGCATCACCAGTTCGCGGCCATCCAAATTCACGCTTCAATCGCTCATGAAGACCATCATGAATCCGGCCGTGCCCGGCGGTATTTGCGATGCTGCGACGCAAAAGGAAGTGACCGTATTAAGGGGCGGCATGGCCACCGGACCGCTTATCGGCGGCAACCTTACGGTCTTTCTTTCGACGGTCGGGACGTCGTACCAGCCGCGGTTTAAAGGTTCGATCCTGTTTTTTGAGGACGTGGGTGAACAGCCGTATCGCTTTGACGGGCGCCTGACGCACTTATTGAATGCCGGACTGCTGCAACAAGTGGCAGGCGTGGCAGTGGGAAACAATAAAGATTGCACGGACCCGGATGCCGGGAAGTCCAAGGGATATCATCAAACCGTCGAGGACGTGCTTAAGGACCGGCTGCTGCCGTTGGGTGTGCCGGTGGTAGTGGGCCTGCCGTTTGGGCACGTGCGTGAAAACGCGACCATTCCGATGGGCCTGCAGGCAACGTTGGATGGAGTGAATGGCGATCTGATTATCAACGAACCGGCGGTGGTGTAGGTATCCCTACCCTTCGCCCTTTTGGATCAAAAACAGGAATTCGCGATTGGGCGATTCCGCCTCCCTGACCCATTCGTTTGTCCAACGCATTCCAGCCATGACATTTTTGCGATAATCAATTTCAACGACCTCGACCAACTTTCCGGCGGCGTTGATGACCTCGGTCAATTCTTCCGCCGTGGCGCGCCCGCCGGAACTATACGACAAAATGATGTGTTTCGCGTTGGCAAGCTGCAGGAGGCGCTCGATAGCTTCGACGACAATGAAACGGCCCGAGGCGCTTTTGCGGAAATCCTCGAAAACTGAACCCGCGAATGTGTCGGAGGTATCGGCACGGCGCCTGGCTTTTCCAAACAATTGCGGTGTGTCAAAAAGGCAGACAGAAGTCCAAAGGTGATAGTACGCGGCATAACGGACGCGCGACGGCGGCATTTTTTCATTATTTGAGCCGTATGGAGGGTCAAAAT
>JBOHXA010000029.1:0-7787 GCA_050737335.1 Limisphaerales bacterium
ATATTGTCCTGGACCAGTTGGGCGCGGCGAACGCGCAATTCGGTCCAGCGCCGCGCGGCGGACGATTCAGCCGGGCCGAACCGTTTTTTCGCGGCGCTGTTCTGAAGGTCATCGCACGCGGCCTCGACCCGGTCAAAAAACAGGTCGCCCTGGGTCAAAATTTCAGCGGCCAGCTTAACGGCGTCGCCGGCGCGCACGGCGCCCAGAAGCCCTTTTTGGGTGCGTGGATTCCAAAGCCGATGCAGGGCGAACCTCATTTGACCGCTGGAAACGCTCAGGCCAATGTGCCGCGAGGCGACCTGTTCCATGGTGTGGGCCTCGTCAAAAATGACAAAATCGTTTTTAAACAGGATTCCGCCTTCCATTTCCGGGTCCACCGGGCCGAGCATCGTAAAAAACAGGGTGTGGTTGACAATCAGAACATCGGAGGAAAGAATTTTATTCCGCGCGCGCTGGAAGAAGCAGACGCCGTTGTCTTTGGCGAAATCGGAGGCGTGCCCGCAAATTTTTGGGGAGCAAAGCCCGCGTTCGGAACAGACCTGGGCCCAGACTTTTGGGTCCGGCTCGGTTTCGAAATCCGAAAGGCTGCCATCCGTGGTTTGTTTCGACCACTCGTAGATGCGCTGCAATTCCGCCGCGTCGGACGAGGTGAAGAGGTGGTCCTTCTGCTGCATGGCCTTGTGCAATCGCCGGTTGCAAAGGTAATTGGCGCGGCCCTTGAGCATGGCGAAACTGAATTTGACCGGCTCGGGCAACTGCCCCAGCACGTCCCGGAGCATCGGCAAATCCTTCTCGGTAAGCTGTTCCTGCAAATTGATGGTATGGGTTGAAACCACGGCCTTTTTGCGGCGCGCCACGGCAAACAGGATGGCTGGGATCAAATACGCCAGGGACTTGCCAACGCCGGTGCCGGCTTCGACGGCCAGGTGCTCCTGGTCTTGCAAGGCCCGCGCCACGGCCACCGCCATCTCCTGCTGCTGGGGGCGAAATTCAAAATTCCGCGCGCGGGAAAGAACCCCATTGGCCGAGAAGATTTCGGCAATTTGAGACACAAAATCCCCGACCGGGTGTTGATCAACGATGGAAATCATCCGCGGTCGCCAGGGTCTCTCATTCGTGGCCGCCGTGCTGCGACAGAAGGACCGCAACCTTGCCGTGGCCGTTGAGGATGGCCTGATGGAGGGGCGTCATGTCATTGCTATTTTCGGCGTTGACCGCGGCGCCGTGGTCCAGAAGCGCCTGAGCCGCTTCCTTGCCGCCGGACATGGCCGCGTAGTGAAGGGGCGTGTCGCCATTTTTGTCCCTGGCCTGGATGTCCGCGCCGCGCGACAGCAACAACTCAATCTGGCGCGGACGATTAAATTGGGCGGCTTTTTCCAAAGGAGTGGCCCCGGCGTCATCGCGGGCGTTGACGTCCGCGCCGTGGTCCAGCAACAATTCGACAACGTCGCCGTGGCCGTTGGCGGCGGCCAGGTGGAGCGGCGTGTCGCCTTCGATATTTTCGGCATTGACGTCGGCTTTGTCGGCAATCAGCGTTTCGGCCAGCGATTTATAGCCGCGAGCGGCCGCCCAATGCAAGAGGGTATCGCCCCCTTTGTCGGTCTGGAAAACCAGTGAAGGGTCCTGTTCCACCAGGGCCAGGACCTGTTGAGCGTCGTTGTCCCGGACGGCCTGATTCAATTCATTCCGGGGGGAGGCGCAGCCGGCCAGGCAGAGGGCGCCGATTCCGACCGGGAGGATCATGGCCAGGCGAAAACGCGGGCGGCGTCGCAATGGGCCGAATAAAGCGGGCGATTTCATCATGTCAGCTAGGCCGAATTTTCGTGAAAGGTCAAACCGAAAAGTTTAGAATACGGCGTGATTGCGCTTTTGGATTATGGTTCGGGCAACCTGCGCAGCGCGCATAAGGCGCTGCTGAAAGTTGGCGCGGAAGTGCGCATCGCCCGGACGCCGGAGGCGATGCGCGGCGCGAGCGCGGTTGTCCTGCCAGGAGTGGGGGCGTTTGACGATTGCATGAACGCGCTGCGCAAACAGGAATTGTTCGAGGCATCGCGCGAGTTCATCCGCGGCGGCAAACCATTCCTGGGAATTTGCGTGGGCTACCAGGCGTTGTTCGAAAAGAGCGCGGAATTTAATTCCCGCGCGGCCGGATTCGGGATTTTCAAAGGCACCGTGGTGCGCTTTTCGGATGGGACCGGCTTAAAGGTTCCGCAGATTGGGTGGAACCAGATTGACATTGTCCGGCCCGATTGCCCGCTGTTTCGCGGGATTCAAAGCGGCAGCTACGTTTATTTTGTCCACAGTTTCTTCCCCAAACCAGAGGACCAGGCCATTGTAGCGGCGCGAACGGAATACGGCGGCCCATTTGCGTCGGCGATCTGGCGCGACAACGTCTTCGCCACGCAATTTCACCCGGAGAAAAGCCAGGAAACCGGGCTGCAATTGTTGAAGAATTTTGCCGGAATGGCGGAGTGAGGGGGCGGCGAGCCGAGCCGCCAATCGGTCTGTCCCGCCGCGCACGCTGGTGATTGAAAAGTTCATCGGAAACGGAGACCAAAAAACTCGAAAGCGTCAGGCTCAACCGGGCTTTAATTGCCCGCCAGCGAAATTCCTTCATTACTGGGCTCGATTCGAGAATAACCATCCGTCAGCGCTTCAAACCCCATTCGAGGCGCACCAGAGCATGAAGTTCCCCGCTGTCAAATGGCGAAGCGGCAATCCACGGGTTGAAAGCTCGCCATTCAGAAGGAAACAATTGACGGGGCGGGAGCGGGCTTCGATTTTGTCTTACCGAAAAATTCAGCCTGGCCCCATGGATTCAATCGGTCCCGGGCGCGATTTTGGAGGCCCATCTGTCCGTCCAAGTTCCAGCAAAATCCAAAATACCGAAGCCGTGGCCAATTTGAACAACCCCCCGTCAAACCAAAAGGTCACGGCCAATCCTAATGCGCCCGCACGGCACGCAACCCTTGTAGGATCAATCACGCCCGGTTTAAACCCCAAACAAATATAACCAACAAAACACAGAAGCGCCGACCAGCCCAAGCGTGTTCCCATCATTAAATAATCATTGGTGGCTATTGCGCCTGCAGCGTCCCTTGGCATGGAATAGCGCTCCTCGCAAATTGAAATAGACTTGTTCCAGCCGACGCCAAATGGGTGGTCCCGCATGATTTCAAACCCGGCTTTCCATGCGGCGACTCTGTGTTGCACAGAGCCACGACTCAAATCCAGTCGCTGGAAATACCACGGCGACGTGCGCGGCGTGTTCCAGAAAATCACGACAACCGTTGCCGCGAAAACAGTGGCCGTCACAAGGTACCAAACCATTCTCGCTTTTCGCTTTTCGCTTTTCGCCTTTGTTTGCTTCGCCAGATACAGCAGAGCAGCCACCGTTCCCAGCCATGCACCGCGGCTGTAACTGAACAATAACCCCACTGCCATCATCTCTGCCGCGCTAAATAGAATTATGAACCTCCAATTGCCGACCGCATAGGAACACAATGAAGGCAAAAGTTTCCCTTGCCGACTTTCGACTTTCGACTTTCCCCCGTCAACTTCTGAATCGCGTTCTTCGCCTTCCGTTTTTTCCGAATTTCCTCCGAGCAGCCCAACTGCGAGCACCAATCCGGCGCTCATCAGCATTCCATATTCATTTGGGTTGTCCCAAAGGCCCATCCAGCGTGGTCCGTCGTAAAAATTGCCAGTCATGTCCAAATGACAAAAGGCTGAAAACGCCAGAAGGGCGATCAACCCCGCAATGAAGTTCCGAGACTGAGTCACGTTGTTCCCACCCGCCCATGCCCCACTCTTCAGCAAAAAGCGCGCTCCTTTGCCCAACGCCGCCCCGAATAAAAGAATCACAGCATCTGCCGCCACGCCGGATCCGACGAAATAGGCTATTGTGACAACGAGAAGGCCAATCAGCGGCAACTCATTCCATTGGGGTCTCCGAAGAAGAAAAACGCTATTTAGCGCCATAAGGCAAAATACCCAAATCCACTCTCTTTGAAGCAAAGACACCTCGAATTGTTGATAGGCGCCGCTTTGGCGACTGAGAGAAAATTGAAACAGGCAGAGAGCCGATATTATCAGCAGCGACCCGACCCTGGCCCCAGAAATCAGTTTCTCGCGCTGCCAAAACGGCGCTGCCTTTAACATCTCCGAAATTCCTCCCAGGCCAAAGCGAACCGGCACTTATCGCCGCAACTGTTAAGTCCTCTATGGGCACGTGCCGCTCAGCGAATACCTTGCGCCAAAGTAGGTCCCGTCTGCGTCCCCAGGGCAATCATAGCAACAGATCGCGGCCGCTTCGACAGTGGCATTGGAAGCGCCTGTTTCAGGGTAGGTTAATGTGTCATAGGTTGTTCCATCGCCGTTAAGATTCAAACAGCCAGTGTGACCAGGCGGATTTTGGGGACAAGGGTTGGATGCGGTAGCTACGCAGGCTAACGTGGTGACCGCTGCCATCGCCAGCAGGCCGCTCGCGACCATGCCACATTTCACCGATTTTGTGATTCGAATTATTTTAGTTGTCATGATGATTAATGATGTTTTGTTGCGTTGTTTTTCAGTTTATTTGTCTTTCGCAGCTTCAACAAAACGGCTGCGACGGGCAAAACCACCAAAAATATCAAGAAGACGATTCGAATGGCCATGCGCCTGCCCTGGCTTATGTCCTGTGAAGGCTCCACGCCGGTCTTATTGACCTGGCGCCACACTCCATTGGGTCCGACGGCATAAGCGGTGCCGTTGCTCTCAACAATCAAGTGCTCGACAGCCGGGAAAACGGCTGGAAAATTTGATGGGTCAAAACCCAGAGGTTGTCTCGCCAACGTGCCGAACGCAATTTTCCGAATGATGTTAGTGTATAAGTATGTCTTGCCCTTGATGGACTCTGCGATGACCGTCTCATATGGAGGCAAAGCGGGTTCGTTATAGCGGCAATCAATCGAATATTCTTGAAAGCCGTTTGACGTTGAGGCCAGACAATCAAGGTGAACAGGCAGATGTTTCTGGAATTGGACTTCGACCCGTACGGTATTCGTCGTTGGTTCGCCAAGCCAATCCACCATATGGCCGATAAATCGGTTTGGGTTAATCCAGACAATGTCCGTATTGTCCAGATCCTTGATTCCCAGGTTTAGAACGTCCCGGGTCTTCTGCTTCATGTCCGCGGCCACGCGTGGAAGCCGATTCTTCGTCGAGCCGCCCTGCCTTTGGCTCTTATACGAGACATCAATTTCATGAGGCGGGGATATCTCCCAGTATTGGTTTGCGGATTCTCCAAACACATAAAGGTTCCCAATATCCCCGAACGGAGCATTGCTCAAACACTGCAAAAAAAACCCGTCCGGCTGCAGCGAAGCCTTAAATTCCGAGAATCCATGCTCTTTTCCATTCATAACGAAAGACTTGTCAAATATCATTTCCCGCACCCATGCTTTGCTGGTCAAATAAGCCGCAAAATTTGTATATCCAATCTGACCGCCGTCTCCGTACCAGGGCGCAGTAACCATCATGGTCGCGAGTATAATGCCGGGCGCCGAAAGCAGATATGGCGTTCGTGGGCATAACATATCTCTACACCATTTTCCGATTGGATTTTATTCGCGCTTCAAATGCAATCAGCCAAAGAAAGCCATAGCCCCCAATCAGCAAGAAGGCCAAAATAGTTTCGGATGCGAAATTAGTGATCTCAGATGGGATATGAAGCACGTCGTAAAGACTGCCCATGCAGGGACACGGACGGCGCCAATTAGTTAGCCACAGGCCAAATCGATACAGCAAAAAATTAGTCGCCAACCAAGCGATAATGCAAACACTCAGTTTCAGCTTTTGCGAAACGAAGGATGCGGCGGCAACGACCAATTCCAAAATCGCGATCACAAACATTAGCCATCGGAAATGAATTCCGAAAATCGGGTCGCTTGTGTCCAAAATCGCTTGCCGACCAAACGCGCTAATCAGCTTTGCCACCGCAGTGATAATTAACAATACCCCAGCGGAACGAACAAATATGAAACCTAATCTTGTCACGCTACTACTTTGTATCCAATAAACATGAATTTTGCCTTGCAGCGAGTCAAAACTGTGACCAAAAGGCGCAATCTTATACCAAAACGCGCAAATCCCCATACTTGAGCTTATTCATCTTTTTTTCACGCCAATCGTGAGCGGGCTTCGTCCGAGTCTTCCAGATAATCGCTGGGACACCTTTACTTTTTGTTCTTTAGGGGTGCAGCCGACCCGATCAGTCGCGCCACACCCCGCCTAAACGGACCTAATACGAAATGCGAGAATGTCAGGGCGCCGTCAGTTGATTTAAAACACAGCACGGCGATTCTCGTGCATGGCTAAGCTCAAAGCCCGTTTCACACAGGCTACGGTACTCCCTCCCAAAATCAAGATGAATCAGCCCTGCCCAAATTATGGAGGAGTGCAGAAAAAGTTACTGGCCATCAACACGAGCTGGTAGGCTGGTACTGATCGCCGTAATCAAATGGCTGATCATCGCCTTCGCAGGAGTATATGCAGGCTGGACCGATAGCGATCCAGTTATATCCGCCCTCGGCGACCCCGACCAAATGCTCGTACTGGTCCGTGTCATCAATCAAGAAGCAGGCATGAATATTTGGGCAACTGTAGTCCTGCTCTCGCTCACAAGCGAACGCCATTGTCGCCGCAAATAATGAAACCAACGCAAACATTGTTGCGCCTATTTTCCTGACGTTCACCAACCGATTTGTATTCATGCTTTTTGCTTCCTTTCATTAGGTTTTGATGTTTTAATTTTCAGTACCGCCAAATAAATGGTTATTGCAACTGGCACGGCCAACGACGCCAATAGTATGGTCCGGACTAATGGAATTCGATTTGCAGTTAAGTCCAAAGTGGCCTCAGGAACGTTTAAAAGTCTTCGCTCCCCGTTGCTTAAAACCAGAAATGTGAGGCCATTGCTTAATATATAGGACCTGTTTCTCATGCTATCCATGGAATAAAAGTTCGCGGGTTGGAAGCCTTGGTCGGCGTCCGTCCTAATGCCCCAGCTTATGCTTTTAATCAGGTTTGTATAAGCTACATCTTTGCCGTGAATCCTGCCTGTTATCAGCACCTCACTGGGCGGCAAGGTCGAGTCGGGATAGGCAAACAAAAGTTGATACTCTATTTTCCCAGCTTTCGTTGTCCTTACATAACGCAAACGCGAGGGCAGGCTTCCTTCATAAGACTCGATGGTCACTTGAATCTTACCAGGGATGCGTTTGCCGAAACTGTCCAACATCGGGCTTGTGAATGTATTTGGCAAGGTCCACGTTATCCGCCGGTTATCCAGGCCCTCAATGCCGCAGTTCAAGACACTCTGGATCATTTGTTGCATGTACAAGGCAATCATTTGCCGTGAATTTGAAGTTCCAGCGCCGTCCCCATACTTTTTGGGCGAATAGAAAACCGCCTCAAAAGCATTGCTGCCGCTGCGGCGCGACCCAAACGAGGTTTGCCAAAAATTTGACGTTGACTCCCCGTAAATTAACTGCGAAGAATTGTATGGGGAGTTGGATGCGCACTCGATATAAAACCCGTTAGGCTGAAATGATGCCTTCCACGTTGTAAACCCCTCATATTTCTTTAATTCGTCCCTGGGCAGGCCCGCCGGCTCATACCGATTTTTAGAAAGGTCAACGACCAATCCCTTAACCCAGGCCTGGTTCGTGAGGTAATCCGCAAAATTCGTGTAGGTATATACGTCCTGCCCGGCGACGGAAAAACAGCACAAGGCAGCACAAATC
>JBOHXA010000030.1:0-1022 GCA_050737335.1 Limisphaerales bacterium
CGGGTTACAACCCCACCCAGGACCCTTTGGATACCTCCACTGAGTTTGCCACCTTTGCCGATCCCGACAGCCTCGTCGGTGGCATTCAAAATGTGGACTTTTCGGAACCCGTTGGCTCCAATGCCGAATTCACGGTTGAAGCCTGGGTTGATCCCACAATTACGCCCACCGTCAATACCCCCTGTATCGCATGCAAAGGATATGACTATCAGGAACAATTCGATTTGGATTGCGGCGCCGGTCCCGGCAAAGCGTTCCGATTTGAATGCCGTCCCGTCAATGGTGCTCAAATTGACGCCGATGCATCCTGGGGTCTGACCAACGCCAGCGCGTTGAACCAGTGGTATCACCTGGTGGGGGTTTGCGACGAAGCGCATGGCAAAACGTATCTTTACGTCAATGGCGCGCTTGCCGGCAGCAGCGTCATACCCATTGGAGGCGGCCTCACCAATGCCTTGGGCACGCCTTTGAAAATCGGGAGCCGCGCGTCCAGCCCCACCGCCGCCGATGACCAGGAATTCCTCGGTTACATCAACGACGTGGCGGTTTATCCGTACGCCATGAGTCCGAGCCAGGTTGTGAATGAATATGAATGGCCGCCATCCATCACTCAAGAGCCTGTTTCCAGCACCAATGTGGACCAGGGCGGCGTCCTGACCGTCGCCGCCGCGGGTTCCGGGTCGGACCCGTTGTCGTATGAATGGTTTGATGTCAATGCCAACGGCTATATCCCAGGCCAGACAAATGCAACATTGATGATTAGCAGGTTGTTGAAAAACGATTTTTCTTTGAAACTTTTCCGTTGGAGTTGTGTCTGAAGAAGCATGCGTGGAACCTGCCAAGCCCAACCTGATTTTCTGACGGTGATCAACCTCAACCAATGTGTGCCCGCCGACCATCCGTTGCGCGCGATCAAAGGCCATGTGGATACGGTGCTCAAAAAGCTCTCCCCGCTCTTCGATGGACTCTACGCCGACGACGGCCGGAACAGCATCCCGCCCGAACAACTGCTCAAGGCGCGG
>JBOHXA010000031.1:0-5075 GCA_050737335.1 Limisphaerales bacterium
CGTCAATGCCGCTGAAGGCCGAAGTTTCCATTATTCCCGCTTTCGCTGGGTTCCCGCCTTCGCTCAGAAGCTGCGGTCTCTGGCGCGCGGGTCAGGTCTCCTCGATTTGCCCTGAAATACTCACCGCTTTAAAAATGGCAATTCGGTGATTGTGACGGCGCTGTCTCCTTTCGGCGTTTGCAATGTCAGTTGCGCGCCAATTTGATTTGCCTCGCGGCGCACGTAGCCCAGGGCGATGTTTGCATTGAGTGTGGGCGATTTCACGGCGCTTGTGCTGTAACCGCATTCCTTCCGGTTATGGAATAGGCGCGCGCCTCGATCTGGCAATGTTTGCAAGTCGTCGGCCAGCCTCAAACCGCGCAGTTCCTTTGTCACATGGCCCATCGCGTGGATTCGATTGAGGACTTCCTGCCCGATATAACAACCTTTGTCGAAACTCACACCGCGCTCGCCCAGACATTCCATTGGCAAATTGGTTTGGTCCATGTCCGCGCCGAAACGCGGAACACCGGCCTCAATGCGCGCCGTTTCAAGCGACGTCCAGCCACAGGCGCGACCGCCAGCGCTCCGGGCGGCGGCAAGCAATTTATCCGCCACTGCGGCCAGTGATGGGTTGGGAATAAAAATGTCAAGGCCACGCCCGGTAAAGCGCCGAAGCGCGGCGATGTATATTTCGCCGAGGGTTGCGTCGGCGACTTTTTCAATGGAGTATTCGCGGGCCGGGGTATTTTGGACCAAACCGACGGCCCGGGCGACGTCCATGGCTTTCGGGCCTTGAACAGTCAACAGGCCGTAGTCGGGCGCGGCGTTCACGATCTGGACGTCGTCTGCCACGATAAACTTTTCCAGGCGTTGGGAAATGCGATCGGCCAGGCCTGGCTCGAAGTCCAGGAGTATTTCGTTCGCCAGGTTATAGACATTCAGGTCGGCCTCCATTTTCCCTTTGGCGGTGGTCAGGGCGGTGTAACAGCCTTCGCCGGTCTGAAGCTTCTTGATGTCGTTTGTGGCTTGTCCGTGCAGGAAGCGGACGCGGTCAGCCCCGATTAAACAAATGCGCCCGCGAAAACTGAAATCTG
Organism: Limisphaerales bacterium; assembly: GCA_050737335.1. Taxonomy (GTDB): domain Bacteria; phylum Verrucomicrobiota; class Verrucomicrobiia; order Limisphaerales; family UBA11358; genus UBA11358. Next base: position 1,077 of record JBOHXA010000031.1, read on the forward strand.
AAATGGCAACCGATTCGTGTACCGCCTGATATTCGGCGGCGGCATCGCCGTAGTCGGCGACGAGTTCGTGGCCATTCAATTCTGAGAATCGGGCGCCGAGCGCATGATGGAACTCATGCAGTAAAAGAGGATTCATTGCTGAAAAGTCCACCGAATGGCGCGCAAAATCAAGCTTCGAGGAGCGGGAAAAGCCTTTTTCACACTCGTTGCGCCGCCGGACGCGGCGCGGCGTCCCTTTCGCGCGCAAAATCAGGCATTTGCCGGCGCGGCGGCCTTTTGGTTTGCGCGCAGCGCGTCTTTTTTGAATTGTGCCGAGCAATCGGGGCATACACCGTGGGAAAAGTCGGCCTCTGAATGGCTGCGGACGTATTGCTCGACCGTTTCCCAGTAGCCGGTGTCCGAGCGCACCTTTTTGCACCAGGCACAAATGGGGATCATGCCATTGAGTCGTTTGACTTCGGCCAGGGCGCTTTGGAGGCGCGCAATCAATTGCTCGCGCTCCTGTTCGTGTTTCCGGCGATCACTGATGTCGCGAAAAATTCCGATAAACCCCCTGCAATCCCCGCCGGCCTGGCCCAGGGCAGTGACGACGAGCATGGCCGGGAAGCGGCTGCCATCTTTGCGGACAAACGTCCATTCACCTTCATCCACAGATTCGGATTGGACTTTTCTCGCGATGGCATCGAATGTGGGATTGACTGGGACGCCAAGCTTTATGGATAATTTTTGGGCCGCCCGCGCCACTTCCGCCGGGTCGCGCCACAGCATCGGAGTTGCTGTGCCGATGACCTCATCGGTCGAGTATCCCAGCAAGCGTCCGGCGGCGCGATTGAACGTCTGCACCACGCCTTGTGTATCGGTGGCGACGATTCCATAATCCGCCGAATCGAGAATGGCGTCTTGAAGGAGCATCGTGTGCCTGAGCCGCTCTTCGGCGCGCCGTCGGAATTTCAGTTCGCGGCTGGCCATATAATGGGCCAGGAGCACGAGGATGGCGGCCAGGGCGGACCCCGCAATGAGAAGTTCTTCGGTGTAATGATATTCCCCTTGCTCGGAAACGTCCCGGATGTCATGGAGCCTTTGCTCGTCGGCGGAAAAGCGATCCAAGATGTCCTGGACGCGTCCATAGACCGTTCTGCCCTCGTCGGTTTCATCAAGTTTGACGAGGCCGGCATTTCCATGGACGTTGTAAAGGGCAATGGCTCTTTTATCAAAATCAATGAGCGCCGCCATGGCGGTCGCCAGGGTCTTCACCCGGATTTGCTGCGGCGGATTGTCTTTGGTGAATGCGGCAAGCTCGGACAATTGGCTGGGTTCAACCTGGACGTTCCCGTCAAAGGAATTGAGCGCATTGGTATCGCCCACACTCACATATCCGCGCATGCCGCGCTGGATTTCGAGCACGTTGTTTTGGACTGATTGCTCGCTTTGGATGACGTCCGCCGAATGCCTGCGCCATTGAGAGGCCTGGTTGAGATGTTTGATATTTTCGGCGGCTACAAGCGCGACCATGGCCATAATTGCCGCGGACGCCGCGACAGGCAGCCACGGCTTGAATCTGGATTGAATGCGGCCGTCAACTTTTGCGTGCGGCATTTCCGCAGAAAAGCAAATTTTGCGCCATTTATTCGTTTATTTGCGAGCCAATTTGAGGCATGCCGCCGTGTCTTCCTCCCGTTAAGGGCGTTTTTCCCAGCGGAATGTCCGGGGACCAGCTTTGCCATTTTGGGTCGGGCTTTTCATTAAGAAAGAAGACGCTGCCATTGGTGGCGGGCGACCCGAAATCTTCAGGGGTGGCAAAGGCAATTCCGCCGCTGACCAATGTCGCCGCGGATTCAGCGCTGATCTGCAAACCGCTAAAAAGGCCGACGTGCGCGTTGATGCCGCCGGCGTTCCAGAATTGCGAATCCTTCCGCACCAACGCGGCATAATTCCGTTGAATCCGCGCTTCCACAACGACAAAGCGCGCGTTTTGATCCAGGTGAAGGCCGGTGACTTCACCGATCTGGACGCCGCGGTAAAAGACGCCGGACTGGCTTTCAAGCGAATCGAGATTATTCGCCAGCAAGGTGATTGTAATGCCGGGGATGGGAACAATTGGCGCCTGGGCAAGACCGGTAAAGATGTTCGTTGGATTTCCGCTTCCCGGCTGAACGGTAATGTAACTTCCGGAAACAATGGTTTGCAGTCCGCTCACCTCACCCAGGCGCAGTTGGGGGCGCACGATCCAAAATTGCGAACCTTGCCGCGCGAGATTGGCCGCGGAATGATCCAGTTTGACCTTCACTGCCACAGTTTGCCGGTCCCGGGCCAGTTTGAGGGATGTGATATTTCCAACCCTTATCCCGCGGAACTTGAGCATGGAATTTTGCGATTGCAAACCTTGCGCATCCTGGAAATAGATCGTGATGGTGGGGCCGGTGAAAACAAAATCGTGCAATAGGAACCAGGCGCATAGCCCCGCGGCGGCAATTGGCAGTGTCCAGAAAAACCAGGACAAGGCGTCCTTTTGGATTTTCGCCTTTGGCAAATGATGAATAGTTTCACTCATAACGTTTCTTTTCCGATGGTTTGTCCCAAAGCAGGCGGGAATCAAAAGTCAGCGTGGCAAACAACGTGAGCACGACCACGGCTGCAAACGAAAAGACGCCGCGTCCGGGATGCACCGTCGCGACCGCCCCCATTTCAACCATGGAAACACAAATGGACAGCAGAAATACTTCCAGCATATTCCAGGGATCAATAATGCGGATAACCTTGTATATCCATGCGCGGGTTTTTTGAAATTGCCGCCAGTCGAGTGTCAGGGTGATAAAAAGCAGACCCAGAATCTTCAGCGCCGGGGTCAACAGACTTGTGCAAAAAATCAGCCCCCCGATGAAATACTGATGATCCTCCCAAAGTACGCGGATGCCCTGGAATATTGTAGTTTGCACATATTGCCCCTGATATTCAGCCGTGACAATCGGGTAAAGATTGGAAGGAAAATACAAGATGCCCGCCGCAATTGTAAAAGCAAGGGTGCGTGTGCGGCTTGCTGGCCGGCGATGAAACAGTTGGAAATTACATCGGGCGCATTTTACGACCGCGCCGACCGGCACGTCGTCCAGCTCCTGCACCAAACCGCATGTTTGACATGCCACCACCTTGTCCATTACCGCAATTTCGGCCAAATTTGCGAAATTTCAAGTGGATGTATGGAAATAATCCTCGAAAAACTTCGCATTTGGGACCAACGTGCGGGCGAAGCCGGGACGGACGAGGAGGCTCGCTGGTTCCAGGATCGCTCTCGCGCAGGCGTCCCGTGCCATCTATGTTGATTTATCGCCTAAAAGTTTGTTAAAAATTTTGCCCTCTTCGATCCCGAGGTCCCTTAACGCGTCAGTAACGGTTTCCGTATAAGCATTTATAAGCATTATGTTCACGAGACGGGCATCACGCGGCAATTTTTCTTGCCTTGAGTTTTCGGCCGCCATTGTGAGGATCGCCAGGATACGCAGTACACGCTTGATTAATCAGCCGATGGCGCCATAGACCGAAATTGCATTTTTGATTCTACAAGAACCGCGACTGCATGAGAATTTCACGCCTCATGCGTCAATTTCACGACCTTCCGGTCTCCCTAAAATCGATCGAGTTGGTACGCGTTAGCCAAATATTCTCGGGTGTCCCATTAACGAGGATTTTGGGATCAACCGGGTCATATAAACATATACGCAATGATCCGGAAAATCTTTCAAAAAAAGTTTCAGGAACTTGAAAAAAGCTGGAAGAGCCAAGAAGAGCCGCATTCATCAGCACACCGCGGAGTTGCCGGCTTTTCGGCGGAGTGCCAGCGGGGGATTTTGAAAAGGTCGTCGAGTGGGTTAGTGGATTCAACGAACATGGAGGGGGGACGAACCAGCCGTCAATTCAATCCACCAGATCGCGCTCGATTTGTTCAAGGGTTTTATTTTTTGTTTCGGGCAGGGCGAACCAGATAAAAAAGAAGCCCACGAT
>JBOHXA010000032.1:0-3041 GCA_050737335.1 Limisphaerales bacterium
CTTCAGCGCGGGAAAGCGGCGGGAGTATTTCGCGGCGATTTGCGGGTTGCGCGGCCGATAAAAATTTTCCGCGGCAAGTTCCTGGCCGGCGTCCGAATAAAGATAGGCGAGGTAAGCCCGCGCGACATTCAAGACGCCGTGATGACGGGCGACTTTACCCACGACCGCGACAGTCGGTTCGGCAAGAATACTCAGCGATGGCGTGATGATTTGAAATTGGCCGGGGCCATAATTTTTAATCGCCATATGCGCCTCGTTTTCCCACGATAACAAAACGTCTCCGATTTGGTGCCGGCCAAATGTAATCGTCGCGCTTCGCGCGCCGGAATCGAGCACCGGCACGTTCTTATACAGCCGTTTGACAAAATCGCGCGCCTTCGCGTCCTGACGGTCATTTTTTTCGAGAGCATAGGCGTAAGCGGCCAAAAAAGCCCAGCGCCCGGCTCCTGACGTTTTGGGGTTTGGCGTCACAACGGAAACTCCGGGCTTTGCGAGATCGTCCCAATCGCGGATATTTTTCGGATTTCCGTTTCGAACCAGGAAGACGATCGTCGAGGTATAGGGCGCGCTGTCATCGGGAAGCTGCCTCTGCCAATTGGCCGGAACCAGGCTGGTCTGTTGGGCGATGGCGTCAATGTCATAGGCCAGGGCGAGTGTGACGACGTCAGGGTCCAGGCCGGCGATGACCAATTGCGCCTGCGCGCCCGAGCCACCGTGAGACATGTCGGTGATGACGTTGTCCCCGGTTTTAGTCTTCCAGTATATGGCGAAAGCGGCGTTGTATTGCCGGTAAAATTGGCGTGTGGCATCGTATGAAACATTCAGGAGGGGGATGTCCCGCGCGGAGGCGGCGCGGACAGCCAGGAGAACCATCAGCATCCGAAGGAAAAGGGGCATAAAAAATGTCATGCTTTAAAACGCCAATTGGAGGCGCGTAAACAAGACCTCTTGCGGTTGTTTGGTCACGGAGCTGGCGGAGCCGCCATTGGGTCCGATCGGTTGCGCTTGCCGTTGCTGGCGTTCCATGTTGTCCACTTTTTGTTCCAGGTTTTGTATTTGTTGTTTTAAAACCTCAATATCGGTTTCGTCATTTGTATTGGATTGGGCACCTGGCCTGGAGCCGCAGCCAACTGCATTCCGCCGAGGATGACGGTCAATGAATGTTTGATTTTCATTTTTGTCGTTTCCATTCCGCCGGTCGGCTTGATTGTTTTTAATGAAATCACCTGCCAAGATACAATTGGCGTTTAAAGTATTCTGGATTGCGATTTTTGCAAGCGAACGCGTCCCGCTCATGTTCTGGTGACTCTTTAGGACGACTTGAGGTACGGCAGCCTGGCTGGCACGCAATTCCCAATCGAACGGCGCAACGTCTCATTAGGCGCCTCGTTAAATAACTACTATGCGAGTCGTTATTATAGGCTGTGCGGTGCTTGTCAAATGCATATTTAAGTTTTCTAAATAACAAAATCGCTGTATTCAGGCCGCGCCGGTTCGGTGGGAGGATAAAGCATTCCGGCAGCGACGGTTGCGTTGGCGGCAGGCTCGATTAAGATAAAAGCGCCCATTAGACGATTTGTATTATAGCCGTCGAAGACAATGGGTTTGGCCGTTTTGATGCGAACCGTACCGACATCGTTGATTCCCAGCTGTGCCGGGGCTGGCTCAGGCTCGAACGTGGCCATGTTAATGCGGTTTTCCAAGGTCGAAACAATTGCCTGAACAGTTTGGGTGGCGTGGCGGAGAAAGTATTTTTTATTTGCCTGCAGGGGGCGAGCGTGCATCCAGCACACACGCGCGCGCAGATCAGTGCCGCAGCCGGGCAGTTTTTCTGTTCCGACGATGAGGTCGCCGCGGCTGGCATCAATGTCATGCGCGAGACAAAGCGTGACAGATTGCGGACAAAACGCTTCCGAAAGCGAGCCGTCGCGGGTCCAAATATCGGCAATGGTGGTTTTCAAGCCGGACGGAAGCACGACAACTTCCTGATTTTTACGAACGATGCCGCCGGCAATTTGTCCGCTGAGTCCGCGAAAGTCGTGAAGTTCCTGACTGCCGGGACGGTTGGGACGATTGACCCATTGCACGGGGAACCGTAGAGCGTCCAAGTTCCAATCACTCGCGATATGGACCGTTTCCAAATGGGCGAGCAGCGTTGGCCCTTCATACCACGGGGATTGTTTGGAAGGAGCAACCACATTGTCTCCGTTAAGAGCGCTAATGGGAATGAATTTGACGTCGCGAAATATGTCGAGTCTGGGCAGGAAACTTTCAATTTCATCGCGAATCTCGAGGAACCGCTCTTTGTCCCAGTTCAGCAAATCCATTTTGTTGATCGCAATCACCAAATGGGGAATGCCAAGGAGCGCGCCGATGTAAATGTGGCGGCGGGTCTGCTCGCTGACACCCTGGCGGGCGTCCACCAGGACGATAGAAAGATTGGCGGTACTCGCGCCCGTGATCATGTTTCGCGTGTATTGGACGTGGCCGGGAGTGTCGGCGACGATGAAACGCCGGCGCGGCGTGGCGAAGTAACGGTAGGCAACGTCAATAGTGATGCCTTGCTCGCGCTCGGCGCGAAGGCCGTCGGTGAGGTTGGCCAAATTGATTTGGCCTTCGCCGGTGATATCGGCGCTGCGTTCGAGCGCCTCGATCTGGTCTTCCATGAGCGATTTGGAATCGTAAAGCAACCGGCCGATGAGAGTGGACTTTCCGTCATCCACGCTGCCGCAGGTGTTGAAGCGCAGGATTTCGATGGGATGATTTGTTTTTGAGGTCATTGGCCTTTGGCCGGGGCTAGAAGTAGCCGGCCTTCTTGCGATCTTCCATCGCGGCTTCGCTGGCTTTGTCGTCGGCGCGGGAGCCACGTTCGGTGACGCGCGCGGCGGCGATTTCGGCGATGATGTCGTCCACGGAATCCGCCGGCGACTCGACGAGGCCGGTGCTGATGACGTCGCCGATGGTGCGGACGCGCACGACCAGTTCCCGGACTTCGTCCTTGGGCTTCAACGGCAACAGATCGCTGACCGGCAGCCACTGGC
>JBOHXA010000033.1:0-2456 GCA_050737335.1 Limisphaerales bacterium
GTCCAGATTTCCGTTCTGCATGAGGCTCGATGCCAGATCATAATGAGCACCGGCAAGGCCCGGCGCCAGTTGCACCGCCTTTTGATACTCCACTATGGCCTCTGGCCCGCGACCCGCCTTCAAAAGCGCATTGCCAAGACCGCAGCGGAAGTTTGCAGATTTCGGGTCAAGCTTCACCGCCTTTTGAAATTGAACGATTGCCTCGGGCACGCGTCCGGCTTGCAGAAGACAAAAGCCCAGGTTATTGCGCGCATCCGCAAAGTCCGGCTCAATTTTCACGGCATTTTCAAGTTCTGCCATGGCGTCCGCGATCCGGCCCTCCCGCAGAAAGCATGAAGCCATTTCGTCTTGAGCCTTTACAAAATTCGGATTCAATTCCAAAACAATCTTATCTTGAGCCAGGGCGTCCTTGATGCGCCCTGTTTTAAAATAGCAGTGACCAAGATTATAGTGAGTCTCAGCAAGTCCGGGTTTGATTTTCAGCGCATCCTGATACTCGACAATGGCCTCCGCCGTGCGACCTTCTTCAAATAGCGCATTGCCCAGGCCGTCACGAGCCTCCGCAAACCGCGGACGGATTTCCAGCGCCCGTTGAAAACGTCCTATCGCCTCGTCCAGCGCCCCCCGGTTGACAAGGACATTTCCAGCAAAGTAATTGGCTGTTGCATACGCGTCCAGGCTTGCCGACACAGATGCAATCACCATGCAGGCCGCCAACGCGATCCAACCCCAACGGGCAATGCGGCGGGGTGATGGTGTGTGGGAGCTTTCCAGGGCGAAAATCCCGATGACGGCCAGCATCATCAATGTCGGCAGAAAGTCTAATTCGTATCGGTTGCCGGCATAGACAAAGAGGCATAGGGTCAATGCGCAAGCGACAAATAACACAAGTACGGCGAGAATGAACCAGCGCAGCGCCGAGTCCCGCCGCGTACCCCACGCCAGCGGCGCAGCCAGCGCCAGCCAAACCGGCAGATAAATGGTTAAGATGCCGCCGTAATACTGCCCCGGCACAAAATGTCCCGCCGTTGTATTCCACGAGGGCACCCCCCGTATGAATGGGAAATGCCGGCTCAAGTCAGTTGGTTCCCAAAAATAATATCGAAAGTTGAACCAAAAATAATGCAGGCTGAATGGGTGGAAATTGGTTTGCTGCAACATCGCTATTTGATAGCGATAGCCAAAATCCAGCGGGCTGCCAAAACGCAGCGCATTGTAAATCATCAGTCCCACCCCGATGAGCGCGATCGGCACAATGGCCGCTGCCAACAGCCCCCCGCTCCGCCATGGCGACTGTCCATCCGTCAGCAAGGCCTGGATGACCGGAATGAGCAGTATGATTGCGCCAAATAGCAGGGAAGGTCTGGAGGCAACGGCCAACCCGTAGGCAAGGCTGGCCAGGACCAGCCAAAGACACCGCCGATGAGGTTGATGCAATGCAGCCCATATTGCCGCCAGCGCCAGCACGCAAAAAGCGAAACCGCCGCTTAACGCCACCTCGTAAACGCGGCAGTAAAGCCATTCTGTTTCGAGCGCGGCAATCGTCAGGCCAAAAATCAATACGCCAGCGAGTGCAACCCACGTATTTACCCTCGGAAAATATCGCCGCCAAATGGCAAACAATAAGCCCGCCCCGGCCAGGTAGCCCAGCGCGCAAAAGAATAAGCCCGCCCATGCATCCTGCAGATAGTGGCCCGTGATCTCGAAGTACGGCCAATAAAGCGCCAAAGCGGGCGTAATGCCGAAATAGAGGTACAGTTTTCCATTGTAATAGCTCATGTCCCCAACGTCCTGTATGTAAGGCGCGTTTGCGGCGGGGTCATAGGGATTGGCCAGATTGGCCAGGCCCGGTGGCGTCTCTTTTTTTAGATTTAATTGCCCTGCCCGGAAACCGTCTATGAGCAGATTATAATAGCAACCTTTCGCATTGATATTTTTCAACACCGAAAGGCCCGGCTCAGCGCCGGCAAATAGCATTCCAACTACGACGGCGCAAATGCCCCAAAAAAGGCAGCGCCGCAGCCGCGGCGACCCGGCGTTGGAAGCGTCTATTGCATTGAAATCTGGCATCAAAGGGATTATACAAAAGCTCAACCGTAAAATTCACCATAAAGATCGAATGAAAAGCAGCCGCCACCAGGTTGCTGCAAGACGCGGGAGATCGATTTTGTTACCCATTCATGATGACCCGTTTGATCAGTACATCATTGCCGCGGCAAAATTGAACTATCTGATTATGGTGACAACGGATAACGGGTTGAAAAATATGGAATAAAACCGCGGGGCTGAAATGCTTCAGCCAATCCTCGTTGGCAAATTCGCGTAAATTGCCAGCGCCTGCGACCGCGAACGCACGTGGAGCTTTTCGTAGATTCTCCGAATGTACGTATTAACCGTCTGAACGCTCAGTTCGAGAGAATCGGCGATTTCCTTGTAAAGGTATCCGCGGGCCAGAA
>JBOHXA010000034.1:0-2185 GCA_050737335.1 Limisphaerales bacterium
GCCGAAAAACCTGTTTGATCTGCGTTTGGACCTTCGCGCCATGTCATTGCTCTTTAAAATCAAGGAACGAAACGCGCACACGATATTCGGAACGATAGCCGACGAATTGAAAAAAGACGGCGTGGAATTGATTGAAGCCACGCCCTGGCTTGCGCCAATGATGCCGGGCAGGGGTTTTCAGTTCGGCCCGAAACTGTCGGACGCGCAGAAGGAAGACGTCGCCTTTGGCTATCGAATCGGCCGGGAAATTTCCCGGCTGGAAGTTGGCCAGACGGTCGTGGTCAAAAACAGGACCGTGCTGGCTGTCGAGGCCTTTGAAGGCACCGATCAATGCCTGGTCCGAGGCGGGCAGTTGGCCGGCAAAGACGGAGGCGCGGTCGCCGTGAAAATTCCCCGGGAAAAACATGACATGCGCTTCGATATCCCATGCCTGGGGCGGCGGACGTTCGAGGTCTGCGCCGCGTCCGGCGTTTCAGTCCTGGCCATTGAAGCTGGCAAATCGCTATTGCTGGAACGGGAAGCTTGCGAAGCCCTGGCAATTAAAGATAGGATTTCGCTGACGACCCTGTGAAGGAAGATAACTCGACGGGAACGTCGTTCCGCCATCATTTGTATGCTCACTTCTCATGAACTTTTTGGTTTTATGTCGCCCGCCCAGGCGAATGAAATCTTGAACTTTGCCTATGAATCGGAAAAGCCGGTTTATAAGGCAACGCTCAAGGAGGTCGCGCGGGCCTTGCACGTGCGTCCCGTTTACCTGGAACGGCAACCGCGGGCGCAACGGCATGCCTCGATGGTCCAAATGCTCTCCCGTCCCGGCCTGGATGCGGTGGCCGCGGGCCTTTTGCGCGAATGGCTTGTGAAAAAGCACAAGGCGATGCTGGTGGATTTTCTGAACGCCCTCGAAATCAAAAATGAAGAAGGGGTGGTGGATGATTTGCCGCCGGCCATGGACGACGCCAAACTCAAGGCGGCCATTGAAACGCTCGTTGCCAAATATCCCCATGAAGCCGTGGCCGTTTATTTAAACGCCTTTAACGACATGAACCAGGCCAATTGGGCGAACCTGAAACAGATCCTGGAATCGGATTCACGGTTGCAGTTTGGGACGCATCCTTAGATCGCTCGCGTTTGCTCGATCTTTTTGTGCAAGGGCCTCGTCATTTGGCGCTTGCGCCTTACTTCTCACCGTGCGCAAAAATCTGAATCGCAACCACTTCCCCGCCAACGCGCACGGTTGTGGTTTGGCGGATTTTCATTTTTAATTGCTCCGTTTTTGATAGGCTGGTTGAAATGCGAAAGTTGTTTTCCTGTCTTTGTCTTTCCCTCGCCCTGCCGGTGGCCGGCGCGGAAATTCATATCAATTTCGGAGATTTTGCCCAGGGCCAATCGCTCACCAATGATTTTGTCAGCGCGCTGGCTGGAGGCGGCAGGCCGGGCCATTGGACGATCGTCTCCGATGAAATGCCGTCCGTATTCAAGCCGTTTTTCTCGACCAATGCGCCCAGGATGAACCGCATTTCAGTGTTGGCGCAGGTGGATACCGATCCCACGGACAACCGTTTTCCAATGCTGGTTTACAAAAAGGAAACGTTCAAGGATTTCTCATTGACGACCCGGTTCAAAATCATTGGCGGCGTGGCCGAACAAATGGCCGGAATCGTGTTCCGCTATCAAAACCAATCGAACTTTTACGTCATCCGCGTCAGCGCCCTCGGTCATGACCTTCGCTTCTACAAATACATCAATGGACAGTTTGTGGATCCGGCCACCGTCAGCGCGAACATCGGTCCCGGCGGCTGGCACACAATGACCGTTCAATGCCAGGGCAATCAAATCAACTGCCGGCTCGATGGGCATCTGGCCATGCCGCTGACGTCCACCATGACCTTTGCCTCCGGCAAAGTCGGGTTCTGGACGATGTCCGATTCCTTGACGCATTTCGGCGATACCACCATTACCTACAAGCCCCAGGTGCCCATGGCGCAGCTTTTGGTTCAAAATATCATGCAACAGGAGCCGCGTATTTTGAAACTGCGGATTTATACCCTCGATAAATCCGGCGCGCCGCGCATCATTGCCAGCAATATCGCGGCTGAAGTGGGCGAGGCGGGGACGGCGGCGGAAACGGGCGCCATCACCAATGGTTCAATTTACTTTGGAAAAGGCCGGGGCACCGTTGCGG
>JBOHXA010000035.1:0-12057 GCA_050737335.1 Limisphaerales bacterium
GGATGGACAAAACCATGAGTCAGAGGACACGAGTGGAAGTATTAGCGAAGTTGCGGCGGCGTTACCGAAGCGCTGGCGCCAAACACAAAGGGAAGCTGCTGGATCAAGCGCAGGAACTGCCGGGCTAACACCCCTTTTGGCACAACGAATCACCTTCCCGGGTAACAGTTACTTTTGGCGCACGGCGCGAAGCCATCACCAACCGGTCATCGCGCGGCGGTCTCCGCAAGAGTCAGTCGCGGCAAAAAAGTCGCCGTCGTTGGTGACGGCGCGGTGGGCTTATGTGGCGTGATTGCGGCGAAACGTCTCGGAGCAGAACAAATTCTTTTGCTCGGTCATCCCATCCGGATTGCGCTCGCGAAGGAATTCGGCGCCACGGACATCGTGAGCGAGCGCGGCGACGAAGCCGTCGAATGTGTGCGCAAACTCTCTGGCGGTTTCGGCGTGCATTCCGTGCTCGAATCCGTCGGCATCGAACAAGCCATGCTTACCGCTGTCAACATCACACGGCCCGGCGGCGCGGTGGGCCGCGTCGGAGTTCCTCATTATCCGGGAATTCCCGCGTGGGAGCCGACATTTTACAAAAACATCACCATCAGCGGCGGCCCCGCGCCAGTGCGCGCTTATATTGAAGAACTGTTGCCCGACGTTCTTGAAGGCCGCATCCAGCCCGGTTGAGTCTTCGACCGCGTCGTCGGCATTAACGAAGTGCCGGACGGCTATCGCGCGATGGACAAACGCGAGGCCATCAAGGTTATGGTGAAACCTTGATGCAAAAAATTTGACAACTCAAATAACAAAATCATTCTAAAAATTATGGTAACCGTATCCATCATCTACTTCTCAGCCGCCGGTCACACGGCGAAAATGGCTGAGGCTGTTGCAAAGGGCGCAGCGTCCGTCGCCGACATTAAGACAAATGCGCTCGCCATCAGCGGCGATGACATTGTGAAAGGCCGCTACAAAAATGAAAAGGTCATGTCTGCACTCGACGCGAGCGACGTCATCGTCTTCGGCAGCCCGACCTTCATGGGCGGACCGGCGGCGCAGTTCAAGGCATTTGCCGATGCGTCTGGCGGGCGTTGGTATGGACAAAAGTGGCGCGACAAAGTTGCCGCCGGCTTCACCGTTTCCGGCGCGTTGAGCGGCGATAAATTCAGCACGCTGCAATACTTCAACACGCTCGCGATGCAGCACGGCATGATTTGGGTTGGTCTCGGCGAGCTGCCGGGGCAGCGTCCTAACGGCGTCAATCGGCTCGGCAGTTGGATCGGCGCGATGGCTGTTGCCGGGCTGGAAGATGCAACACCAAACCAGGAAGACCTGTTGACTGGCGAAGTGCTGGGCAAACGGGTCGCAACCTTCACAATGAAAAAATGAATATGGCAACATCAAATCCACCTCGCTCCGCGCTCACTTTTGAAGAAGTGCGCGGGGTTTCACCGGCGCTTGAGCGATACACTCTCGACGCGGTTATCGGCAATTTGTGGAAGCGTCCCGATTTGTCGCCGCGAGATCGCAGCTTCGTTACGCTTTCCACGTTGATTGCTCGAAACCAGACTATCGGGATGCTGCACTATTTCAATTTGGCGCTCGACAGCGGCCTGAAACCGGGCGAAATCTCGGAGATTATCGCGCATCTCGCGTTTTATGCCGGCTGGTCGAACGCTTTCTCGGCGGTCGCGATTGTAAAAGACATTTTTGCGCAACGTGGAATTGGACTGGATCAGCTTCCCGAAGTGACGCCCGAATTACTGCCGCTTGACCCGGCTGTTGAAGAACGTCGAGCCGCTGCCGTTCAGGAAAACGCGGGGGCAATTTCTTCGGGTCTGGTTCAATTTACCGGCGAGTTGCTGTTCAAAAATTTGTGGCTGCGTCCCGGCCTTGCGCCACGGGATCGCAGTCTGGTCACGGTGAGCGCGCTGATCGCCAACGGACAGGCGGCACAGATACCGTTTCACCTCAATAAAGCGATGGACAACGGCCTGACGCGGGCGCAAGTTTCGGAATTGCTCACGCATATCGCGTTTTATGCCGGTTGGCCGAATGCTTTTTCGGCAGTCCCGGTCGTGAAGGGCGTCTTTGACAGCCGACCAAATTCACTTGCCGCGAAGGCGAAATGAAAACGCATTTTCAAACCAACAAAAGGATAACACATGGAAATCAAACGAATTGGCTCACAACCATCGAACGAAGGACCGGCCGATTGGTTCACCGGCGCGGTGCGAATTGACCCCCTGTTTCAAACCGCCGCGCCCGCGCGCGCGAGCGGCGTGAGTGTCGCGTTTGAACCCGGCGCGCGAACCGCGTGGCACACGCATCCGCCCGGCCAGACTTTGATTGTCACCGCCGGTTGCGTCGTGTTCAACGCAACGTATGACGCGAGCGAAGAAAAATGGAAGGCATTGGAAACTTACGAAATGCTGCAAGCCGCCAAGTTTGTCGAGAATGTATATTATCACGAACTTGCGCGGGAACTCAAACGCTTGGGTTACGGGACTCAAAATAATCCACGCGGCGATTTTGAGATTGAAGGCGTTTCGCAAAAACGATTGATTTATTTTCAAAACGACACAATGAGATTGATAAAAAGACCCGCGAACTTTTGGAGCATGAGCCGGACAAGCGTGGCCAAAATGTAAAAGAGATTCGGGAACGAATCGCGCACAATGAACGCGCCCGCAAAATCAAAGACATTGGCCGCAAACGGTTGACGGAACTTTGGAACAAGCAAATCACCACCGAAGAAAATGCAGCGTTGGCCGCGCTCAAGCAACGGCACGCAGTAAAGCCGATCAAGGGCATATCGCAAATTCTGGCGGAGTAGTCATTTGGGTGTCCGTTTTGGTGTCCGCTGAACCTTGAAGCCGCTAAATCCCTTGCTGCATAAGCAGTTGGGAATAGCTCCAGAGGCAGGACTCGGATCTTTTTTACCGCTTCTTGCGGGGCCAGCCCGCGGAAATACAGTCGCATCCAATCGCAATAACTGGATTTTTCCATTGTCCTTTCAAAACAAATCACTACCTTGGCGCGAACCAGACGCTCTGTGTCTGTGTAATTTCCGATCGCGCCTCCGACACGATTTGGATCGAGGTTTCCTAAAAACAGACCGCAAAGATCAAGAATCTCACATTTTGGAGACCGGTGGGATGGCGGTAAATTGAAGTATGATCGCTGACCAGTCCAAAGATTCGCCAAATGTGATCTCGTGTCCGCCGCTGCTTTTTCTTGGCGCGTTGGCGGTCGGATTTGTTCTGAATTGGCTGGTCCAATTGCCATCGTTTTGGACTATGCCAATTCTCGGGGGAATACTGGGCATCGCGGGTATTGTCCTGGGCCTTTGGGGCGTTCACGCAATGCATCGCGCCGGCACCTCTGTGCGGCCGGAGCTTCCAGTCATGGCGCTTGTGACCGACGGTCCGTTTCGATACACCCGAAACCCGTTGTACACGGCTTTGACGATTATTTACCTGGGGGTCGCTCTTTCCACCGGCGTTTTGTGGTTGTGCTTTACACTGGCTCCGGCCCTCGTGGTTGTGCATTGGAAAATTGTTCGGCGCGAAGAACAGTATCTTCAGGCAAAATTTGGGGAACGTTACTACTCGTACAAGGCGCGAGTGCGGCGGTGGCTTTGACGTCCCCTTCAGGTATGATCCGCCCAGCGTTCAAGCTTGGCGCCGCAAAAACCGGCAGACCATTTAGAGGGGGTGAGAAAGGCAGCAACAGGGCCGCGCGCCTGCCCGGGCCGTAGCCATGGCGCTGGTCTGGTGAGCAAGCCGCGATCAACCGTTCGCGCCGCGCTTCAACGGGCCCTTAGACTCGATACCTTCCGCCAGCGACACATCCACCATCAAATCCGCCGCAATTTTTTCCAGCTCTTTTTCCAGCGCCCCGGCGTCGCACCCTTTGGGCAATTGCACATTCCCCTGTGCTATGAACAACGGCTCGCCCGACATTGCGCCGCTGGTGACATCGCTCGAAAATTCCTCCACATTTACACCCGCGCGGGCCAAGGCGGCGGAAATTTCCCTCACGATGCCGGGGCGGTCCTGCCCCATGATTTCCAATGTGGCCTTGCGCGCATCTTTCCGGGAAACAGCCGGTTCGCCTCCGCCCACAATGACGTGGAGGCCGGAAATTCTTTGGACGGCATCCAGGAAATCTCCCCTTTGATCCGCGGGTAATTCGACGCGGAGGATTCCCGCAAATTCTCCGCCCAGACGACACATCCGGCTTTCGAGCCAGTTGCCGTCGTGGCTTGCCACGATGCTGGCCACGGCCTCGACCAGTCCGGTGCGGTCCGGACCGATGAGGGTCATCACCAGCGTGGTTTGCATGGAAATCGAATCACGGCTGGCTGGTGATTTTCTGCCAGTCTATCCCCTGCTTCCCCGCGTACATGGCAAACGCCTTTTCATTTTGAATGAGCACGGCGCGCACCACGCTCGAATCGTCGGCGCGGCCCAGTTCCACAAGGCTGTCGGGAAGGATGTGTGTCTTCTTATGCGTGTAGAGCAATGCAAAGACGGCTTGCGCAACGGCCGAATAGGGCAAGTCCTTGTAAGCGCCTTCAATGGCATCCTCGACGGCATCGGCGAGGAATTCGAGCTGGTCCACCAGGTGAGGAAACTTCGGGGCCTCAATTTGCGTGAACTCCAATTTCCATTGCGGCAAATGGCGAAGAACTTTTTCTGCGATGGCCGGCGTGATGCTCCCCGCGCCTCCATTTACGAATCTGGCAATCTCGGGCATGGGCGTAATTTATTAAAAGACCGTCCGCCGTCAAAGCAAATAAGTCATTCACTCAAGCTCATATAGCGTGTTGCTGGTCGAAAGGAATCCCGTGCCCGTTGCGATAACCGACCCCTCGTACGGGCTTGATTCATGATTCGTGCAACACACGGATAATGACTCGGCATGTCCGTCGCAAAAGGCCGCGTTGCTCAATCCGCTGTGCCGAAAACCCTGCGTGCCGGCGGCGCGCAGGCCATCGGCATCCGCGCTGTCGCCGCCATTGCTCTTGTCGGGCCAGGGAGCGCGCATGAATTTGTCCGCGCCTCCGGAGTATTGGCCGTCCCCAAATATCACCGTTTTAGCTGGATGGCGCAGTGCCGAATCTTTGGCCGGTTGCTGGATCGCTTCGCCCTGGCCGTGTCCGATGTAACTGGTGTTGTAGTTATAGCCGGTGTACGGGTCGCCGTACCAGTTGGCATTGCCCTCGAATGAGGGGCATTGTTGG
Organism: Limisphaerales bacterium; assembly: GCA_050737335.1. GTDB lineage: Bacteria > Verrucomicrobiota > Verrucomicrobiia > Limisphaerales > UBA11358 > UBA11358. The sequence goes on from JBOHXA010000035.1 coordinate 5,240, forward strand.
ATTTGCGGATTTGTTTGTCCCTCCCAAAGCACACCCGGAACCTCACGGGAATCATTTTCATCGGTGGTGAAGTCCCAGCAATAGCTAATGTTGTGCGCGCTATCGTAATAATAGGCAATAGGATAAAAGGCCGAATTATCGGCCGTGTAAATTTGCGCGGCGATGGCCATCTGGCGCAAATTATTCAGACATTGGATGCGTTTGGCCCGCAATTGGGCCTGGCTCAATACTGGCAGAAGTATTGTGGACAAAATCGCGATAAGGGCGATGACGACTAAAAGCTCGACGAGGGTGAATGCGATTTTTGATTTGCGATTTTTGATTTGCGAATTGGGCGAAAGATCAAGCGCCAAATTCCAAGCACCCGACAGCAGAGAAGTCTCAAGCTTCGAAGCTTCAATCTCACGGGCTTCGTGTTTGAACTTTCTCTGCTGCTCGGATGCTGGCATTTGGATCTTTACAGTCACGGCTTCAATTGCAAACGATAGAACGCTTTCCCTGCCGGCGCGTTTGAATCCTCCAATGTAATCGGTTGTGCATTCGTCGTGGTGAATGTCACGATGGGCGTCCAGTCGCGCAAGTCGGTGGAACGTTCCAGTATTTCCGGACAATTCGGCACAGGCGTCAGCTGAAACGTATAGCCGTTTGCGGCCGGTGCAATCGCCAAAGTGGGCGGCACGATTTGTGACACCACAAGCGCCGAAAAATGAGTCACGTCCGGCACGGTGATTTCATTATTGGCCGGGTCATAAGCAAATGGCTGCGAAACCCAGTTTGTGCAATTCCATTGAAATACGCGGAGGTCGGCGCCGTTGCCGTTGTAACCATTGCCGGTGCGCAACCCTACGGTAGCAGCATAGGTGACCGGATTTCCAGTCAGGGGCAGTGATTGGATTTGATACGCGCGGGATACGTTCCCTTTTACTGGCCCAAACGGTGAAAGATCGCTCAATCGGACGGCGCTGATTCTGGCAACGCTGCTTAGGTAACCAAAGCCGATCGCAACCTCGTTTTGGGCGCAATTATTCGGCGCCTGGAAGAATAAATTCGTATGACCCGACGCGATATCGTCCGGCGCGATGGACAGCCCATCGCCCGTGGCAACGGGCTCTACCGCCGCTATTGCGTCAATCACCGTGTATGTCCCGGGGGCCGGTTGAATCCGGACGTATTGAACCCACGGTAATCCCACTTGTGCCAAACTATAACCGCTGCCACCGGAGGCGCCCGTAAACCGATTCAGCGCCCCCGCCACGGTTTGCCCCGCGAAGTTGTTAGTATAAAGATAAGGATCGAGCGGCTTGGTCGGATTCATTGGCTCTTCCGTCCACGACGCATTCGTATCATCCCAGCGATACGCTTCGTCCGGAAATACGGTTTGCACATTGGTGAAGGTCAGCCAGTTTGTGCCGTCCTGGCTCACCGAGACCACAGCCGGATGACCCGATAATGCGCTGCTGTTAAGTGTTGCAGCGCTCAGGTCGGTGCCGTCGCCAATGGTTCCCGAACCGGTTGAGAGGCTGTCAAAAAATGCATAGCCATAAATGATAAAATCCACCCCGTAGGGATGATCCGCCGCCGCGCAAATTTTTCGGCCCATTTGGACGGTGATTTCTCCGCCGTCTTCAATCCCCTCGAGAATGTTGCTGCCGGCGGGCGTCACATTGTACGGCGGATCAATGATGGAGACCCGGTCGGTTACGCCGCCGTCATAAGGATCGAAGAATTGCAACGCGGGCGGCCCCAATACCGCAGTGGGATCATTATAGGCAGAACCGGTATCAATGCCGTTTGTGCTGATGATTTGGATTGCGAAATCGTTTGTGTTTGGAACGTACACTGCGTACGTGCCATCGGGCGAGGGCGGAGCTTGTCCGTCGTCGTTGGCAATTTCGTTGGCAGGGTCGGCCGGGTCGTTATAATTGTAACCAGCCGCCGCCACGGAAAATCCGATCCATGAACCATTCGTCAAAGGCAAATCATCTAACCCTTCCTCGGCAAAGCTCCATTGGCCCTGCTCGGAATTGGTCGGGTCCCAGTATTGGCTCGAACCGCGATTAGGCGAATTATAAAAGCCGCCGCCGTCATTGGTTTCGGTGAAGACCTGCCAATTCGGGCCGTTAAAACCGCCCCAATACAAATCACGAGAATCAATGGGCGCGGCGGAATCGGCAAACAGGCTGTCGTTATTGGTCAGCAGGCCATTGATGAAATAATTTGTCGTAACGCCGTCGGTCAGGCCGATGACACCATTGCCGTTGCGATTGTAGCCGATGCCCACGACAAAGGTGCTGCCGAATTCTTCGTTGACCATGACGTAGAGTTTTGGGTCTGCGCCGAGAACGGCGTCGAGCATTTGAGTCCCCGTGGCCGTGCCGTTGAAGCGATATCCCCAGACCATGGTTTTGTTGGCGATCGGAGCAGGGACGGCGGTTTGATTCAACACTTCCGGCGCGTTCCACTCTATGACCAGAGCGGCGCGGTTTGTGCCAGAGCCGGCCCACAGTTGGATGTCATCCAGGGAGATGGCATGTGCTTGAGCAAGAGTGAGCATGCCGGCAATAGCCGGCGCAAGACGGGTCAGGATTCGTTTCATTGTGCTGATCTTTCAATAGCCCTCGCGGGATTTTCGCGCGGGGCGGGTTGTGGTTGAGAGACCAGAGCGGGATGTGGAAAAAAAAACCTCCAAATCCCGCAAAACGGCGATTGAAGGCATTCACGAATCCAGGCGGAAACCGGTCCGCGTGGCTGGCCTCATCCTTCTATTTGCGGAGAAGTGCCTCGACACGTTCGGGGCAGACGAGCGCAATCAAACCGGTATCCTGACTTGGGCCTCATACCTCATTCCGCCTTCCCGCAATAATCATCGCAGTGGCGTTGGAATTTGTAGCCGTCACAGTGGCGCAACCGTCCCGGATTCACACCGGGTTCCCTGACATTTGACTGCAACAGTGGCGGAAATCTTCCGCCATTTTCAAAGAGCGATTCTTATTTACACCGCGCGTACGAGATTTCAAGAAAAATCTTTCAACAGCAAAATGAACGAAACGGTGCATATTGACACTGTTCAAAGCCGCGGCGGCGCGGCGCGCTGTTCGCGCCGCGTTATGGAAAATGGCGCTGCCGCCGGAGCATTTTCTGGCCGGTTTGGCTGTTTTACTCCTGCTCACCGGCTGCAACAAACCGTCATCCACATCGGCGGGCGGGACCGCTGGTGTCATCAAGGTCGGCGAATATGCCTCGCTCACCGGCAAGGAGGCGGGCTTCGGACAATCCTCGCATGACGGCACTGCGCTGGCCGTGGACGACCTGAATGCCGCCGGCGGTATTCTTTGAAGAAAGGTCGAATTGATCACCGAAGACGACCAGTCACAGTCCGGCCAGCCATCCATTGACGTGCGCAAATTGATTACAGATGACGGCGTCGTAGCGGTCTTGGGCTAGGTCGCCTCCTCACGCTCCCTCGAAGCCGCGCCCATTTGTCAGAAGTATCAAATTCCCATGATTTCACCGTCGTCCACCAATCCCAAAGTCACCGAAGTAGGCGATTACATTTTCCGTGTATGTTTCATTGATCCCTTTCTGGGCACGGTAATGGCGAATTTTGCCACAAAAACTTTGAAATTGAAAAATGTCGCCATCCTGACCGATGTCACCAGCGATTACAGCATGGGTCTGGCAAAGTTTTTTAAGGACAGCTTTATCGCCAACGGCGGAAAAATCGCTGCTGACGAGAAATACAACGGCGGCGACGAGGACTTCAGCGCGCAGCTTACCGCCATTAAAGCGGCCAGTCCCGACGGCATCTTTATTCCAGGCTATTATACTGAAGTTGGATTAATTGCGATACAGGCGCGGCAATTGGGCCTGAATATTCCGTTGTTCGGGGGCGATGGATGGGAAGGAGCACCGCTGATTCCAATCGGCGGAGCCGCCTTGGAAGGCACATATTTTTCGACGCATTTCACGCCCGAGGACACTTCGCCCGTGGTGCGGAATTTTGTAAAAAAATATCAGGCGCGCTATAATGCCACACCGGATGCCATGGCCGCCCTGGGATATGATTCCGTTATGATTCTGGCCGACGCCATAAAACGCGCCCGCTCGACTGCGGGACCCGCCGTGCGGGACGCGCTGGCTGCCACAAAGGATTTTCACGGTATCACCGGGAATATCACCATAGACAAAGACCGCAACGCTTCAAAACCCGCCGTGATATTGGAAGTTAAAAACGGAAAATATCATTATTTGCAGACGATCGCGCCATGATGGGCCCGTTGAAGCGTTGAAAAGTTAAAGCGCTGAATCCCCGGATATTGCCCTATATATAGTCTGTCCTTCCCTGAGGCTACGGGCCAGATCGTAGGTATGTTGAACAAATTTCACGTTGCCGCCCCCAGGGAATGGTGCGCTCATCTTTTCCCAACCTTTGACTGAGCGGCAAAAGAAATTGGCCAAAGCAGCCAGGCTTGCTGTAGAATAATATGCGCGGTACTTTAGACTCCATGACATGCTATCATGTACGCAATCGGTTGCATTCTTTTTTGGGGCGGCCTGATTGCCGGGACAATTGGGAATATAATGTTTTTAGCCGTCGTTTTTCGTTATAGCACGGTATGGTTCTTCGGTTGTATGTTCGTTCCCTTTGTCGGTTGGATTTATTTTCTCCTGAACTTGAAGCAGACCTGGAAGCCGGCGCTCATTTGCACCGGGGGATGTGTCGCCACGTTCATTGGCTGTTGGCTTACGGCGGTGTTCGCAACATGATATGGGCGGATCGGCCCTGATACAGGAGAAAGATTTATCATGAGTCTTCTCAATTGGAATCAGCGAAAGGCGCGAAACCTAACACCCCGCCACATTTGGGGCATTCATTGCCGGCCGATCTCTTGTCGGCTTTGGAATTGGTGTGCTGGCGCTGCCGTGCCATCCACAAGTATCCGGTTCGCTCGTTGTTGAACACGCGCCCGCGAAATGGCAAATATTACCGTGAAGAACTTTGACATGATCAATTCGCACTCGGCGCTGCAAAAATCCTGGCATGCATCCCAAAATCGCTTTGCTTGATCATTGCCTTTAACAAACCCTTTGGCGTGCTGTCGCAGTTTACCACTCGCGACTCGAAAAATCGAACGCTCGCTGATTTCGGCTTTCCAAAAAATGTTTGGCCAGTTGGACGGCTCGATGCTGATTCCGAAGGACTTCTCCTGCTGAGCGATGAACCCGGCTTGAACCAAAAATTGTTGAATCCCCGCCAGGCACATCCGCGCGAGTACTGGGTTCAGATCGAACGGATTCCATCGCTGGAAAAGCTCAACGCCTTGCAACGTGGTGTGCCGATTCAAGGCCGCAAAACGCTGCCATGCAGAATCTGGATGATTGAGCCGCAACCAGTTTCCGCCGACGCCGATCATTCTCCGGACTTGTCCGGTTGCCATGCGGTCATTCCGCCGCGCCATCCGCCAATTCGATTCCGTAAGAGCGTTGCCGATTGTTGGATGGCGATGGAGTTGATCGAGGGCAAAAACCGGCAGGTCCGCAAAATGACGGCGGCCATTGGACATCCAACGCTTCGATTGATTCGCGCGCGCATTGGAAATCTTTGGCTCGGCGATTTGCAGCCGGGACATTGGAGAACCCTGGAAGGGACTGAGTTCGGCCCGTAGGATTTGGCCGCTCCTGAAGCAGTGGCCCGGAAAGAGCCTTTCATTTTTCATTCAAAACGCGTATCTTTTATCCATGTTGGATGTTGCTGAAATTCATGATTTGCGGCTCGATGATCTCCAGGTCCGTCCGCCGATGCCGCCCAAACGGTTCGAGCCGCTCGCGGCCGAAATCCTTGCCCTCAAGAAAAAGCTCAATGCGGTCATTTTGGCGCACAACTATCAGGCTCCTGAAATCCAGGACGTGGCGGATTATGTAGGGGATTCGCTCGGATTATCACAGGAAGCCGCCAAAACAAGCGCGGAGGTGATCGTCTTTGCCGGCGTGCATTTCATGGCCGAAACAGCCAAAATTTTGAATCCGGACAGAATCGTAGTGTTGCCGGACAAGCACGCGGGCTGTTCTCTTGAGGAGAGTTGTCCCGCCCCCAGGTTGGCGGAATTGCAGGCCACAAATCCCAATTTCTGGACCATTGCCTACATTAATTGCAGCGCGGATGTCAAGGCGCTTTGCGACGTCATTTGCACCAGTGGCAATGCGGAAAAAATCGTCCGCGCCGCCCCGCCCGAAAAAGACCTGCTCTTCGTCCCCGATGAGAACCTTGGCCAATGGGTGATGGAACAAACCGGACGGCCCATGACATTGTGGAAAGGCAACTGCTACGCGCACGTGGAGTACCGTCACGACACGATTCTCGCCTTGAAGTCGCAATTTCCGGACGCCAAAGTCGTCGTCCACCCTGAAAGCCTGCGAGAAGTCCGGGACCTGGCCGACATCGTCGCGTCCACGGAAAAGATGGTAGTCTATTGCAAAACTGATTCGGCGAGCCGCTTTATCGTAGTGACCGAATCGGGGATTATTCATCGCTTGCGCAAGGAATGTCCCGGCAAGGAATTCATCTGCACTCCGGTATTTGACGTGATGCGCCTGCCGATGGACCGTTGCCGTTGCAGTGAATGTAAATACATGAAGATGAATACCTTGGAAAAGGTCCGCGATTGCATGATACACTTGGCGCCGCGAATTGAATTGCCTCCCGAAACCCTGATTCGCGCCCGTCTGCCCATTCAACGAATGCTTCAAATTTCTGCCATAAAATTGGAAAACGCGGCCTAAGCCTCGTTATATACTTGGGGATTTTGCTTTCATTTTCA
>JBOHXA010000036.1:0-1307 GCA_050737335.1 Limisphaerales bacterium
GGGCTGGTTTTTGAAGGGCCGGGAATTGCAAAAACAATTGTTCGCGGATTGATTCAAAAAATGGAGCGGGCTGGCGTTCGCGATTTGAAAGGCATTGTTGGTAAAAGTTAATTCTTTTCGCCATTTCCGCTGATATGAGTGTTCCGCGTAACCCGCTGTTCCAGCGTCTCGTCTGTTCTTTCGGAATGAAAATAAAAATTTCCCTAGTTTTCCTGTGCGCATTTTTTAGCTTTCTATGCGAACCATCCTTCGCCGCTACCGTCAACTGGAATTTGAAGACTAAATATGGCGGCGTCACTCAAGCCACCATCGCCCGCGCCATCAGCGACGCCAAGACGTATTTCATCCAACATTCCAATGACACCGTCGTGATCGAATTCGACGCCGGAACTTATTCTCTGGCTGCTCCTACCAATGGCGACAAGGGCATCATTGAATTGAGCGGCGTCAAACCCGGACCCGATGGCCGACTTGTCTTTCGCGGCGCGGGCATGGACAAAACGACTTTGGTCTTCGATCCGGCTGCGGATCAAATCTACGGCCGGAACGTCTATCGCGTCTCGTTCATCGGCCTGCACATGACGCGCAAAGATTATTCCGTCAGCCAGGGTCATGTTGTTGAGGTTGCTCCGGGCCGGGTTGACCTTGAGATCCAAAGCGGCTTCCCAACGCCCCAGGACATTTACAATCCCGAAAGCGACGCGGGACGTTACCTGCGCCGTTATACCGACAGCAAGACCGACCCACAATTAATGGTTGATGACAACAGACAAATTGCGTGGAAATCGGCCAGCCTCGTTTCCAGCAACCGGTGGCGGATTTATCTGGTGCAATCAAACCAGATGGCCAACTACAAGCCGGGTGACTTGATCGGCATCAAGTCCAAACACGGCGGCCAAACCTACTGGCTTTCCGGCGGATCTGACTTTGTTTTCGAGGATATAAAATGGACCCAGGCATCGCGCGGGGTTTTTCGCGGGGGATTCAACAAGATACGCATCACGCGCTGCGTCGTTGAGCGCTCTCCGGCCATTAACGGCCAGACTCCATGCCTGTCCACTCCGGGCGGCGGCCCGCAAATTGGCCACCCGGGCGACCCGCCGCCATCCGACATTCTCGTGGAGGACTGTCAAATAACGGCCACGGGCGACGATGCGGTCGCTTTCTTCAATGCCAGCGGCACGATTCGCAACTGCCGCATTTCTGATAGTTTCGCGCGCGGTATTCTTCTCGACAACAGCCCTTCGGCCGAACTCGACAGCAACATCCTGATCCGCTGTGCCGTTTTGAAAACACAAAGCCTGCAC
>JBOHXA010000037.1:0-3649 GCA_050737335.1 Limisphaerales bacterium
CAATGTCGCCCAGGCCAAAATGAGAGGCGCCCCCGGGCGGCACATCGTACGCCAGGGGAACAATCAGATGAAGCTGCACATTGGTAATCACGCCGTAATTCACTTCAAAATGCGGCGCGGTCCCGGACCAATCGCCGTCGTCATCGGAATCCATTGAAGCGATATAAAACTCCCAATGATGGCACTCGACCGGGTCGGGATCATCGGTCACATAGGGCGGACCAGCGCGAACGTCCGCGGTCACCGCCCAAATACCGACGCTCGCGATGACCATCAGGCGACGCGCGAATCGGAAGGCCCGGTGTTGCTCGGCCATGGCTGGGGAATAGTTCATTCCGACGGTCGTGATTTCAAGGAAATTTCTTGAACGATGTTTAACCGCGCGGAAGTTTTTGGAAAAACGCATGGCCGATTTGGAAGCATTGGTCAAACGAACGATCCATGAATGAATTGGAGTCGCCAATGAAAATTCCTTTATTGCTCCTGCTCGTTTCCATTTCGAGATTGGCTTTCGCCCAAAGCAGCGCGCATTTCGCCATCACCCGCGAAGTTATCGCGGGCGGCGGCGCGACGTCCGGCACGAACACAAATTTTCGTCTGGATGGCACCATCGGCCAGCCCGTTCCGGTTGTTCCCGCCGGCGGGCGTTTTTCCATCCAGAGCGGCTTTTGGATTCGTCCGGCGCCCATCCTTTTTGCGCCCACGGCCGCCAACGGCAATTTTATGGTCTCCGTCCAGGCGGAACTGGGGGAAAGTTATACGGTGAGCTACGCCAATTCTTTAACCCGTCAAAGCTGGCAGACCCTGACCAACTTCACCGGCAAGGGCGGCATCACGACCGTGACCAATGCCGCGGCTGGCGCCAACTCGAGATTTTATCGGCTGACGCAGCAGTAAATTGGAATTTGGCGGGGCGTCCTGAAAATCGCAAAAGCTGAAAGGCTGAAAAAAAGAACACAAAAATCGGATTTTTAATCCGCGAATGGACGCGAATCATCTCTTTCGGCTTTTCAGCGTTTTAAAACGGTCTCTTGCGCTGGTCCTGGGAATATGGCATTCTGTGTTCATAGAACGGACAATTTTTGCATTATGACCAAACCAAACATCATTGCTTATCTGAAACCGACGTGCGGCTGGAGCCAGGGGGTTCGCGCCGTGTTGCGCAAATACGACCTTCCATTCGAAGACCGCGACATCATTAACGATCCCCTGCAACGGCAGGAAATGATCGAAAAAAGCGGCCAGATGTTAAGCCCATGCGTCGAGGTCAACGGGCATATGCTCGCGGACGTCAGCGGCGAGGAAGTGGAGAGTTGGATGCTGGCCAACAAAATCGTCAGCCCCAATGATCGCAGCCCGGATGCCCCGATTAACCAGCCCTGCGCGCACGAATTGGCCCCGGAAGCGCCGATTAATTTTGGCGCGCGACATTAACTGAAATTCAAACCGGAAACGCGAAGGTCCAGGCCTTCGCGTTTTTTCTTTGACCGGGACGAAGCCAGGCGTTTTTCAAAGGACAAATCAGGCCTGGCGTCGCAACCACGGGCTAGAAGCCAAAAGCGGCTTTGCGCTCCAGAATCTGAAGGACCAGGGCATTGGTTTCGTCCGGGGTCGGTTTAGGCGGCACGCGGCGCGCCGGCGGAAGCGTCTCGGCTTTCGCCAACAGGTTATCCAGATTCACGAGGCAAAATTGAGACCACGGTTCGCACGAGAAGGCGTCGCCGGCGGCTTCATTGACCGGGACAAATTCGGGGCGCACGACGTCGAATCGCCACTGCGAGAGCGTTTCATCGGGCACGCGCGCCACGTGAACCACGCCGAAGTGGACGGCGCCCACGTCGGTGCTGTCATCGTTGATCACGGCCACGGCGGTTTCCGTGGTCACGTCAATGTCCAACTCCTCGATGAGCTGGCGGCGCATGGCTTCGCGATAGCCCAGGCCGCGGGAAAAAGGCCAGGTGTCCTGCTCGTGAATGTGGCCGCCCACGCCGACCGAATACAGTCCGCGCAACCGCGATTCGGCGCCGCGCTTGCCGCGCCGGTAGCGTAGAATTTTATCCCCGCACAGGATCAGGGCGTAGGGAATGATTTGTTTATAACGTTTGTCATGTTCGGCCTGGACACGGTCCAGGTAAAGAACATTGGAACGGTTGGTCAGAGCCATCATGTATTTTTCCACGTCCAGGCTCATGCCCTGGAAGACGCCCAGCCGCTCGAAGAGGGAATGCTCAAAACAAAGGATTTTTTCTTTAGCCATAACAAGGAGTTTTTTTTATTTCTATCAGTTAACCGCCGCCGAATTTTTTCGCCAGCAAAAGTTATTTTTTTTATTCACAAGCCATTCACAGGCATCGTTTAAATGTCAGGCGCCTCCGCCACGGTTGCGGTATCGGCCAAAGCGGACCGCCCGCGCGCCATCGCTGTCAACCGGAGCCTGTCAAACTTGCCGCAACGCATCGTAGCACGACTCCAGGATTTCCAGTCAAAGGATTTTTTGGCAGTGTATCAGTTTCAATTTTGATTTCTTTTCCGGCAATCCTGATTATCGCCATGTTTCCACCAGCCATGCAGAGCGGCACAATCTAACAATGCGCATGAACATGCTCCGGTTCACGCGGCTGACCAGCGGCTTTTCAAAGAAGGTCGAACAGCGTGAGAACATGATTGCCATATAATTCATGTGCTACAATTCCTCCGGATTCACCAGGCACTGCGTGTTACGCCAGTAATGCACGCTGGCATTGCTGATCATGTTTTGGGATCGGAAGAAATAATTGCGCTTGTCAACATTCCGGAAAACGACTAAAAATGCGGGAAAAACAACCAAAAAAGCAAGGGCCGCATTGCTGCGGCCCCGCGCCCTCCGTCGAAACGGTAGGGGTAATATGTATAGTGAACCTACCCCATTCACCATACCACAGGCAATCGGGAATGGCCTTAAATTAATCTAGGATACGCACTTAAATGGAAACGATCGTTTATGTTGACGGGTTTAATGTTTATTACGGGTGCGTCAAAAACACGCCATACAAATGGCTGGATATAAGCAAGTTGTGTTCGCTCATGCTTCCGGGGCATAAAATTGTGGAAATCAAATATTTCACGGCAATCGTAAAGCCCAGGAAAGACAATCCGGACCAACAGATGCGCCAAAACATTTATCTGCGGGCGTTGAGAACAATCCCTAATTTAACGATCATTAAGGGACATTTCCAGTCAAATAAGGTCAGACTGCCTTTGGCGAATTGCAATGACGTTCCCCCTTTTAAGCACATGTTAAGGCGTATGTCTTTGCCGTTTTGGAAAACTGCATTCGTTGGGCACCGAAACGAAAGGCGCTCATGGCGACAGTCGTGAAAACTTCCGAGAAAGGCTCCGACGTAAATCTGGCGACACATTTATTGCATGACGCCTATCGAAACAGGTTCGAGGTCGCTGCGGTAATCAGCGGCGATACTGACCTGCTGGAGGCTGTGCGAATCGTGACGAAAGAGCTTAAGAAAACAGTGGGCATAATATGTCCCCAACCGCGCCCGCCTACGATGCTGCTACAGGCCGCAACGTTCTACAAGCAGATCCGCGCGAACGTCATTTCAGCCAGCCAGTTTCCGCCGTTCATGAAGGATGCTCACGGGTCGTTCCATAAGCC
>JBOHXA010000038.1:0-2683 GCA_050737335.1 Limisphaerales bacterium
GCTCCAAAATGACATAGCGGTCGGTCATCCCGGCAATATAGTCGCATACCGCCCGGCGCAGGCCGCTCTTTTTGACGCGCTTTTGCGCGCCTTTGCCAATTTCATTGGGGTTTTTAAGGAAATGTTCAAACAGGTCTTCGACCATCTTCACCGCCCGCATATTCGGTTCATGGACCACGGGGTTGAAATAGAGGTTTTTATAGAGATAATCCCGCAGCTCAAGGTTCAACTTCCGCCGCTCCGGGCTGTGCTGAATGAGCGCCCGGGGATAACGACGCGCCTCATTGGCCGAATTGACGGACGCGGCCAGGATGAGCGGTTCGCTGGTTTCCACCACGTCATGAATCTGCATGTCAATGACGGTGCGAATTGTAAAATACCGGCGGCATTCATTGGGCAGACGTCCGTGCTCGCGTTTCACGCGCCGCGCCGCCTCGCCGAAAATGGGGACGTTTTCGACCAGATGCGCTTCCGAAAGCAATCCCGATTCCAGGCCATCGTCCAGGTCATGGCTGTAATAGGTGATTTCATCGGCCAGATTGGCGATCTGCGCTTCCAGGGATGAATTGTTCGTTTCAAATCCCCGGTGTTTGTCTGGATGGTCGTAGGAAGTATAGTGCTTGGCAAGCCCCTCGCGGACTTCCCAGGTGAGGTTCAAGCCGGGAAATTCCGGGTATTTTTGCTCAAGCAATTCGACGATTCGCAGGCTGTGCCGGTTGTGCTCGAAGCCGCCGTGCCCTTTCATCAGCTTTTTCAAAACGGTTTCGCCCTTGTGACCGAACGGCGAATGGCCCAGGTCATGCGCCAGCGCGATTGTCTCCGCAAGATCGGTGTTTAATTTGAGCGCGCTGGCAATGTTGCGCGAGACCGCTGAAACTTCGATGGTGTGCGTCAGGCGCGTTCGAAGGTGGTCGCCCGTGCCGTTGAGAAAGACCTGCGTCTTGTATTCCAATCGGCGAAACGCCCGCGAATGAATCACGCGGTCGCGGTCGCGCTGATATTGGGTGCGCCAAAGGGGGAGGGGTTCGGCATAGACCCGTCCTCGGGTCTGGGCGCTCAACTGTGCGTAAGGGGCGAGAATTTGGCGTTCAATGGCTTCAAGTTCCTCTCGGGTTCGAGGCATGAAAGGATTAAAAAGGAAAAAGGAAAAATAAAAAAGCAGTTTATCGCCGGGAATTCACGGCTCTTCGCGCCGCGGCCCCAAAAGGCCGCGGAAAACGTCCAACGAAAACACCGCGGGCGCTAATTCGCCAGCAACTCCTGAACGGAAATGCCGCGCAGCGCAAAAAGGCGGCGGATCGTTTCTTCGATCAGGTTGTTTGGACAACTGGCCCCGGCCGTGACGCCCACGGTGATTTTGCCGGGTGGCAGCCAGTCCCGGGTTTCCACTTCCGCCCGAATATGCTGGTTATAGTGGCGGATCAGGGTCGCCGACTCCATCTTCGCGGCATTTTTGATGAAATACGTCGGCAGTTTTGCCTCGCCCATTTCCGCCAGGTGCGACGTGTTCGATGAATTATACCCTCCAACGACAATGAGCAGGTCCATCGGCTCGTGCAAAAGTTTCTCCAGGGCGTCCTGCCGGTCCTGCGTGGCGCCGCAAATGGTGTCGAAAAACCGGAAATGCCGGTCAATTTCAACCTCGCCGTATCTTTTGAGCATGGCCGCTCTGAACCGGTGCTGCACTTCCTCGGTTTCACCGCGGAGCATGGTTGTTTGGTTGGCCACGCCAATGGCTCGCAAATGTTGGTCGGGATCAAAACCGTCGGAATAGGCGCCTTTGAATTTTTCGAGGAACACCGCCTTGTTTCCGCCGTGCAGGATGTAGTCGCAGACGTAATCGGTCTCGGCAAGATTGTACACCACCAGATAATGGCCGCTGCCGTAGGCGCGGGCCTGGGAAGTCGTCGCCTTGGTTTCCTCGTGTTTTGCCTTTCCATGAATAATGCTCGTCACGCTTTCCTGCGAGTATTGGCGCACCCGCTTCCAAACGCTCATCACGTCGCCACAGGTCGTGTCCACCAGCGTGCAGCCCTTGGCCTCCAGTTTTTTCCGCGTGCCCACTTCAGTGCCAAAGGCCGGAATGATGACCACGTCCTCGGCCCGCAACTTTTCCAGTTCGGCATTGGTGGGTTTGGGCGAAATAATCTGGATGCCCATGTTGCGAATCTGGTCGTTGACTTCGGGGTTGTGGATGATCTCGCCCAACAAATAAATGGGTTTGGGCGCCGGAAAATATTTCCGCGCGGCATAGGCCAGGTCAATGGCGCGCTCCACCCCGTAACAAAATCCGAATTCCTTGGCCAGTTTGACCGCCAAATCACCGGAGGAAATCACGCCGCCATTGGCGCGGATGCGTTCCACCAGTTCGCTGCGGTAATGCGACAAGACTTGCGCCTGGACGGCTTCCAGAATGTCCGGCCGTCGGAGATTGATCTTTTTGGGCGCCGGAGGCGCTTGTGTTGTCATGACGTCGTAAATGTAGCAGCCAATGGCCGCGGCGTAAAGACGGTTTCAAGCGATCTGAACCCAGCGCCTGTCAAGCCAAAGGAGCACATTTGTGAGCGCTTTCCATTGGGAAAAAACCTCAAAGCTGTTCATGGCGCGGTTTGGTTTTCAGCCAGTTCATGCAACTTCCGGCGGAAATAGCGAACACTCGTGGATTTATTTTTCTGTACATCCA
>JBOHXA010000039.1:0-12070 GCA_050737335.1 Limisphaerales bacterium
GGGCCGGGGGCCGGACTGGATAAAATGGCTTTGTGCATATTCCGCGATGAGGGCCGCCTTTTCGACGGCGCTCAATCCTTTTCCCCGGCCGTCATTGAAGAAATTGTAATAAACGGCAAGTTGATTGCCCCGGGCAAGAATTTGGTTTCGATGCGCATCGGAACCCATGGCAAGATAATGGCCATTTTTCGCCTGCCAGTTGAGCGCGTCGAATTGCGGTTCGCAGAGATGTTTCTCAATCGGGCAGCCGCAGCAAAACGTGACGACGTCAAAATGGTTTTGAAGCGCGGCGGAAGAAGGCAAACAGGCGGACAGGAACGAGGCCATTATTGCAACGGATTGGACAATTTGGCTGGGCTTGAAATTTCCCATTTGGAACCGCGCCCTGCTCAAACAGGGCGCTTCTGGATTTTCTGTCGTCCGCGCGAATGGGCAAGTCCTTTTTCGGTTGAGTTTATTCTCAATGTGAATTACAGGTGATAGCCGGATTTAAACCGTTGGCAATGACTTTTTTATCGCCGTGGAATCTTATTCAGGCCATTCTCTTTGCACTGGGAATTTGGTGGAGCAAAGAGATATTTTCACGCTGGCGAGAGGACCTGGGGAAGGTCCGGGAGCCGGATGATAAGGCAGATCGCGTCGTCGTTCTCTTGCTTTGGAGCTTTACGGCTGTGGTCTTGTTGTTATGCGTCAGGTTCGCATGGAATATCGGCTGGACGGTCGTGCATGCAATTGGAGACCTCCGATAGGCGCCAATCAACAATCGGCAATGACGATGGCCGTGGCGCGACCTTTTAGTGCCACCCGTTGCGTCCGCCGTGGTTACCCGGGCCGCCATGGCCCCAGGCGTTGGGTTGGCCGCCGGGGTGGTAACTATGAATGTCGTTGTTGCGCTGCCAGGCGTTATGCATCTCGTCCTGGTGTCGTAAATCGCCCCATGGCGCAGGTCGGAAGTCGCGGTGCGTGTAAGCCACCATGCGGTCATGCGGCAATCCCACGTTGACATAGACGCCATGGTCAAACCGGTAACTGGCAATAATCGCGCTATGATGGAACGCAAAATACATGCGATCATGCGGCACGACCCACATTCGGTAATTACGGTCCCAGAAATGGTCATACCCAACGAAGGTAAAAAAGCCCGCGCCGAGTCCAAAATCAAAATCCACGCCCACCGGCGCCCCGTGGAAATACCAACCGCCATTCATAAAAACCGCACCCGGTGGCAATGGCGCCCAGCCGATGTAACCGTCCGCGTCATCGTGACGCCAAACGACCCAGGATGGCGCATAGTCATAGCCGGGCACCCAGACCCAGCACGGGTCCGCGGCCAGGTTCACATAGGCCCAACGTCCGTAGTGAAAGGCAATGTCGCCCCAGGGATAATCCGATTGCCAATAATACCCTGCATCGGTGTAATTCCAATGACCTCCATCGTAATAAGGACGCCAGTCCGCGCCGACGGCCGGTTGCCAGCAAAGGCCGTATCCGGGCACATTCACCCACGTCCCATACGGCGCCAGTTGCTGTTGAAAATAAGCCAGCGTGGGAGTAGCCGGGACCGCGGTCGCTGAAACGGCCGCAGGCGCGGGGGTTGAGGGCGTCACTTGAACACTCTGCCACTCGGCATACGTCGAGCCGTCATGACCGGCCAATACGACGTAGAACGGCCCCGTGCCGGCCGGCACGTTTTCGGATGCCAAAACTCCGTGATTTGAGTCGAGCAACGTCACGGACGCCAGCCCGTCGCCGCCCACGGAAATCTGGATTGTGTAGGGCACGCCGGCAATCGGATCCGGATAGATTTTATTGCCCAGGGCCGACAGCGGGTAACCGCTGCCGGTATGGTTGACCCAGACGCCGTAATCGGGCGATGGTCCTCCGCCGGTCGGCACACGGAAACGCGCGCCGCCAAACGGGCCGAAGAAACCCACATGAACATCACTGCGCGGGCGGCCGCGGCCGCCCAAATGCCCTGAAACGGTCAACCATTGTTGTTGATCGCCGCTCACCAGATAAACTTCAAAAGGGATTCCTTCCTGCGCCATGCCTATGACCGTCGCGCTGAAAGTAAGCGGGGCCGAGTAAGCGGCGACGGACTGGATGCCCATGAATTGGTGATGCGCGCCTAACCCGGACATCTGCACTCCGGATGGCGAAAACGACAACGCGGGTGCAATGAACGATCCATGCATCGAGCCTAATGATGAGAGGAGGGGTGATTCCGCCTGCCAGTAGGATGGGTTCAAATCGGCGTCGCTGTAAAAATTGTCCACAATTGGAGATGGCATCATTGGAGGCTCGGAAACTTCCGGCGCCGCCGGAGGCAATGCTTCCGAGGGTTGATTCGCTGACGCATCCGGCGGCGCGGCGGGCGAATTGGTGTCTTCATCCACGGGCGGTGGCGTGGGAGAAGACGCCGGGGCTGAAGCGGCAGGCGGGGCGGGGGCGGCGGGCGCCGCGGGTTGGTTCGCATTATTGGCCGTGGCCAGGAGCGCGCTAATGACAGCCTGCGAGACGCCCTGGCTGTTCAGGTAAATGATGTCGTCGGCGCTTAGTTTATAAACTTTACCGGTACTGGCGATGTAATTGGTAATGACCGAATCATCCATGTGCTGGCGAGAGAGCGTGAGCACTTCCCGCACGTCCGGCGACAGGTCCGCTGGGGCGGTCTGCGCCTCACAAGGGAGGCCTGTTCCCAGGCATGCCAGGCCAATTGCCGCAATAAAAACAAAATATAATTTCATGCTGTGATTTGACCCAAAGGTCAGGGAAATGTTCTCAATTTTATTATTTAAGTTATGTAATGCTTTCGCAACACGTTTTTTGCCCAAACGGGAGGGCGCACATATCGCGCGCCCTCCCATGTTTCCTCATTCCTCCCGCCCAACCGGCGGAAATGGGTGAAATATTGCCGCCGCCAGGCGCGACGGCGAGGTGTTTTTCCCGCGCCAGCCATAATGTCTGAAATTGCCTTCATTGGCCTATACGGAAGCGCGGGATTCATCTTGCGGAAGGATTCAAATTTTTTTCGCGGAGCATTGTGGGAGCGCCAGTCATTTTGTGAAATTCCTGATATGCCGCCCTATGCTTGAAATTCTCAAGCGGTCGCTTTGTGCAAATATTTCGCGCCGACGGCGCTGGAGGGGTTTGCCGCCAGGCTGTGAGGGCCAGCGCGCTCCAACTTCGGTTGGAATTTTATGGCTGAGCGTTGTTTGCGGCGATAATTTTTTCGCCTCGCATCCGCGCGACGAGGTCAAAGACATCGCGCCGCAGGCAAAATTCGACGTCATCGCGCAATTGAGGAATCGCCATCAGGCGCCGGGCATTTTCAGATTCGCAAATTGTTCCGGCCAAATCGGCTTTGGCCTCTGTGAACACAGCCAGCGCGACCCGGGCTGAATCAGAAAAGGACGACGTTTCGTTGCCTTGCCTGAGACGCTCGCAAAGGGCGCCGGCGGCGATGATGTCCTCCAATGCCGCTTTCTGGCCAGTGCCCGCGCAAACCATGACGACTGCTTGAAACCGTTTTTCGCGCAAAAAGTCCGCGGTCGCTCTCAAATTCAGGAACGCGGCGGCCAGAACTGTTTTGGCGCGGGCGCAGGCGCGCAAAGCGCGGGTCCCGTTGGTGGTTGTGGAAACGATGGCGCGGCCTTTCACTTTTTCCGGCGTAAATTCCCTGGGCGAATTGCCAAAATCGAATTCCCCTCCCCGGACGCAAATTTTTACGCCGTGTCGTTCTCCCGCCGTCAGAACTTGCGGCTGTTTCTTTTTAATTTCCAACGCTTCGGAAATTTCGGACACCGGGATAATCGCCGTCGCGCCATTTCGCAAGGCCGTTACAAACGCGCTGGTTGCCCGTAAAACGTCAAACACCACGCAAACCGTCCGGGCCAAATCTGATTTAGAAAGAGATGACAATTCCGCCGGTGTCAGAATAACGTCAACGTTCATTTAGACCCGGAGAATGCGGCTAAAATGAAAGAAAGTCGCGTTTAAATTCGGTGCCGACGAGATGGCGCGGTTCCCAACAGAATGGAATGCATAGCGGGGCGCCGGGGCGCCGAGCCGTACTGGCCGAATTAAATTCTGTCGGCTAATCTCTTGCCATTTCCCTTTGACTTCTTTAATTTTTGCGCGGTTTGAAAAAATTGGATCGGCCAGTCATTCCCCGAAAGACGATTTATCGTCTTTCAATCTATCTTCGATGCCTGGCGCGGTTGCGGGAAAATGGCATCAACACTGTTTCCAGCGAGGCGCTTGCCCGGGTGGCCGGGGTCAAACCCACGCAATTGCGCAAGGACCTGGCCTATTTCGGCACATTCGGCACGCGCGGCCTGGGTTACGATGTGGCCGCTCTTTCCAAAAGGATTTCCGACAAACTCGGGACCTCCCGCCTGCAACCGGTCATTCTGGTGGGCGTCGGAAACCTCGGGCTGGCATTGCTTTCCTATAGGGGATTTGAAAAGGAGGGCTTTGAAATTGTGGCCGCGTTTGACGCCGACCCGCGGCGCAAGCGCGACAAGCAAATCAAGCAATCCATCTATGGCATGGAGGAACTGCCCGCGTTTGTTAAACAACAAAATATCAAGATGGCCATTCTTACGGTGCCCGCCGCCGTGGCCCAGGAAGTGGCAAACCAACTCATTGCCGGGGGCATCGTTGGCATCCTTAATTTCGCTCCCATCGTGCTGACCGTTTCGGAAGAAGTCATGGTGAACAACGTCAACCTGGCCATTGAACTGGAAAATCTGAGCTATTTTACGCAGGAATAGCTCAGTCAAGGACCCACGAAAAGCGAGGCGAGCCGGATATTCCAAAAGAACTGGATTTTTAATTTGCGGGGACTTGATGCCTCGAGATCAAATACTCTCTGAACCGGTCGTAATCGGCGTCCATCCGATCATAATCTTCCGGCAACTTCAAGGCTGCCTGCATGGCGGCGGGAACGTCCGGTGACCACCCAAATAGTTTCTCGATTTCCTCCGGGAACTTTGCCGGGTTCGCCGTCTCGAGGACCACGGCGGGCGCATCGGTTACCCCGTTCCCTTTTTGAGATTCCAGCCAATCCTCGAAGCCGCGCCAGGCCACGGCGCCATGGGGTTCCAGCAGCAATCGATACTTGTCCCAAACAAGTTTGATCGTCGAACGCGTCCGTTCGTCCGATACCGAGCTGGAAAACAAGTCGCGCCGCATCGCATCAAGGTCCGGGTCCTGGTGGATTTTGCCCGTCTCGTCCATTCGCCCGCCATAAATCGCCAGCAGCCGCGCCAGATTGCTCGGATGACCCACGTTCATGGCGTTGGAAAGTGAATTGCGCGAGGGCGAAATTTTTTGGTATTGGCCGCAGGCAAGAAAACGTGGAAACGCGTCGTTTTCGTTCACCGGCACAATGATTTTTTTCACCGGCAAACCCATTTCACGCGCTACAACCGCGCCCATCATATCGCCAAAGTTCCCGCTTGGGACGGAAAACGCCACGGGTTCGCCGGGTTTGGCCACGCGCGAGGCCGCGTAGAAATAATAAACGCTTTGAGGCAGGAGCCGGCCAATGTTGATTGAATTGGCGGAAGAGAGCGGAATGTGTTTCAGCAGCGGGTCAGCAAAGGCCCGTTTTACCATTGCCTGGCAATCGTCAAATTTGCCCTCAATGGCGACGGTCCGGATGTTGCCCGCGAGCGTCGTCATCAATTTTCGCTGGCTCAGGCTCACTTCAGCGAACGGGAATAGCACGATGACCCGCACCCCGCGCACGTTGTGAAAGGCGTGGGCCACGGCCGAACCGGTGTCCCCGCTCGTCGCGGTCAGAATGGTGACCGGTTTGCCGTCACCGCGAAGGAAATGGCCAAACATCCGGGCCATCATTTGGGCCGCAAAATCCTTGAAGGACGCCGTCGGCCCCTGGTCGAGACGCATGACGAATATGCGGTCGTAAACTTTTTCCAGCGGGACAGCGAAATTGTAAGCCTCGCGGCACATCGCCGCCAGGTCCTCAGGGGAAATCACTCCTTCCGCAAATTTCGATATGACTCGGAAGGCGATTTCCGAATATGGCAGCGTGGCAAAAGCCGCAATCTCATTGGCATCGAGGGCGGGAAATCGGTCAGGCAAATAAAGACCCCGGTCCGGCGCGAGGCCGGCGTGAAACGCGCCGCGCAAATCAACCGTGGGCGCCTGTCCATTGGTGCTATGAAAAAGCAAAAGCATGCAATATTCAAATTTAGCCTAACCGAGCGGGCTGAAAAAATCAGCATTAATGTGCGACGGTGAGAATGTCCAAAATATTCAAATGCGGAGAACTGGCCCGTTTGCAGGCTGGCGAGCTTGAAGATGCCTTGCAGGAGAGAACGAATGTCAGGCCGCACGCCAAAGATGGGAGGCGCGCCACGCGGTCATTGCCGGGGGAATGATCCGTTTGCGACGGGCCGCCCGACGGAGCAAGGGCGGCGTCAGCCGTTGATGGGCTGGGTGATATAGATCACCACCGCGTCCGTGCGGCAATTGACATTGAGCTTTCCGTACAACCGGCGGATATAAGTGCGAACCGTTCCCATACTCAGCTCCATTTCTGCGGCAATGTGTTTATACGCCCGCCCCTTTGACAACAAATCCAGAACCTCGCGTTCGCGCGGCGCCAGCAGCCGCAGCGACGAGTGTTTTTGGCAGTCCTTCCCGATGGCTTCATCATCCATGGCATTTACACCAATTACACCAATTGCCATACGTATTGCAATTCTGTCACAATTGGCCCCTGTCCGCTTCATCGTTTCTCACACATTATGATACTATTGTGACCCTGGCCAAAAACCGGCCCAAAAGGTTGCTTCCAAAGCGAAGGCCACGGGGCTAAACTGCCGGGGTGAGGCCGGTTTTTGAGAAAACGCCGCATTCGCAATGGGAGTCATTTCATTGCGAAGTCGTTCGGGGTAAAAGTTATAATGCCGCGTGGCACTTTCATCCTGAATACCAAATTACCCTCGTCATCAAAAGTTGCGGCTATCGCCTGGTCGGCGACAACATAACGCCGCTCCATGCGGGCGACCTGGTCCTCGTGGGTTCAAATCTTCCGCACGTCTGGCAACAGAAAAAACTCGCGCGCGCCGACCCGACTCACGCTGTTCATGCGGTGATCGTCCGTTTTCTCGAAACTTTCGCCGGCACGGACTTTTTGGAAATACCGGAAATGAAGCCGGTTCGTCGCCTCCTTCAACGCTCCGGACGCGGATTGCATGTGACCGGCGCCACCCGCCATGCCGTGGCGGAAAGAATGCGGCGTCTGCCGGAGGTAACCGGTTTGGAGCGCATCAGCGGGTTGCTTTCGATCCTCTACGTTTTGGCGCGATCAAATGATTTGAAGCCGGTGGCGAGCGCCGGTTTCGTTCCGGTCCTCAATGGTTCTGATCAGGACCGCATGCAACGCGTTTGCAATTACATTCATCGGCGCCTGGAGGAGCCTATCGAGCGGGCCAGTGTGGCGCGGGAGGCGCACTTAAGCGAGGGAGCTTTCAGCCGCTTCTTCAAGTTGCGGACCGGCAAAACCCTGCCCGGCTATATCAATGAGCTGCGCGTGGGCCGCGCCTGCCGTTTGCTGGTGGAAGAGGAAATGAAAATTATCGAAATTGCCCTTGAATGCGGCTTTGCCAACCTGGCCAACTTTAACCGGCGATTCCGTCAAATCACCGGCCTGACGCCCCGCAATTACCGCGGTCGCTTCCAAAACCGTTGATTCTCCATGAACCATCTTCTGGCGGAGGCATCTCATCAGTCATCCCTTGTCATACTTTCATATGACTATTGCATTTCACGATTGCGTTTACATTTGTCCACAGGTGTGTCAGGTTTAACCGCCGCAATGTTATGAAAGCATTTTGTACCCTCCTATCAACGAGCCTTATTATTTGTGCCATTTCGTCAACGTCGGCCGCATCACTCGACTGGGACCCGACCGGGAGCGCCGGCGCCAGTCTGGGTGGCTCCGGCAATTGGGACACCAACTCGCCCGTTTGGTTCAACAGCGCCGCGGACGTTCCCTGGGTGAACGCGAACAATGACGATGCCATTTTCTCGGGAAATTCCGGCACGGTGACACTGACGACAAACATTAATGCCGGCGACATCTACTTTACTAATCTGGCCGGCGGCATGGTCATCACCAATGCGACCGGCGTGGAGACTTTGACTCTTGCCAACGGCGTCGTTGACACCGGCGGGACGACCAACGAGATTGATGCCCTATTGGCGGGGTCATTTCCGTTGACCAAGAACGGCTATGGAACACTGGTTCTGGGTGGCAACAATATCGGATTCTCGGGTCCGGTGACCGTCAATCAGGGTGCCTTGCAGATTACCTCCATCGGCGCGGCGGGAGGTGGAACGGTCACTGTCACCAACGACGGCTCTTTTGAGATTAACGCCGGGGGCACCATCACCAATGCATTCTTCGTCAGCGGTGACGGCATCAACGGCGAAGGCGCGCTGTTCAATGTCGCAAGTGCGACCCCGACCCATTCCGGCCTGATCACTTTGGACAGCACGAATGTTGTCTTCGGCGGAAACAGTGGAGTCTATTATATCGAGGGCGGGATTACTAATGCCAACGGAATTGACGTTAATGCGGTTTTTAGAGGAGGCGCAACGTTTCGCGTGTCTTATAACCATACCGCCGAGGCCGTTGATTTCGGCGGCAACGGCAGCATGACCGTCAATTCCGGTCAGGTAAATGTGGAATCAACCTCGCTCACCTATAGCAATCTCGTGCTCAATGGCGCGGAATTCGCCTCCAGCCTCGTGGATAAAAGTTTCGGGATGGCCCCTTCCGCATTTGAGCCAAACAACATCACCATGTCCAACGGCGCAAGCATTCAGCTCTCTCATACCTTTACCATAAATGGAAACCGCGGAATTTATTTGGGGCCAGGCGGCGGCGGCCTCGAGGACCTTACCGGCAGCGCGACTCTATCCGTCCCTGGCACAATCTCCGGCCCGGGCGCTCTAACGATTTTGGTCGGAAAATCCGGCTCGAGCATCAAATTGACCGGCAACAATACCTACACCGGGGCGACCATCGTTAACGGGTCGCTCACGTTGGCACCGACGGGGACATCTCAGTATGCCGAGGACTTCAATGGAAGCGGAAGCTTGACGCTCAACAGTCCGTTGGGCGGGACCCTTATTATATCCGGCCCAATCAGCACTGCCGGCACACTGGCAATCGAAGGCGCAGGGCTCATCATTTTCTCGGGCGCCAACACCTATTCCGCGGCCACTTTCATTCAAGCCCAGTATTTCATGGTGGACAACACCAGCGGCAGCGGCACCAGTAGCGGCGCAGTCACAGTCGGTGCTTCCACTGGCGGCACCTTTCTTGGCGGCACAGGCATCATCACCGGCCCGGTCACCGTCGTCGCCGCAAATACGCTGCAACCCGGGAACGTCCTTACCAATTCCCTGGGAACCCTGACCATCAACAATTCTCTGACCCTTCAGTCCGGCGGCGCGACGATCATGAATATAGACGCCACCGTCCCCGCCTGTTCCGCAGTAGTGGGAATGACATCCGTGACTTACGGCGGCTCCCTGACGGTCAATCTCATAAATGGAACGCTCGCCCAGGGTCAGACATACCAGTTGTTCGGCGCCGCCTCCTACAGCGGCGCCTTTGACGGCGGCATCACCTTGCCCACCCTCCCAAACGGCCTTCTGTGGGACACCAGCAAGCTTTCTGTCAACGGCACCATCAGTGTGGTGGGTCAAAATGGCGTGTTTAATCCCCCCGTTGTCTCCGGAACGAATATCATATTGAGCGGCGCCCAGGGCACTCCCAATGGGCCTTACAGCATTTTGTCCACAACAAATTTGACAATTCCAGTTTCCAGTTGGAATGTTTTGTCAACTGGTGACAGTTTCGACAGCAATGGGAATTTCATCTTCACAAATGAGATTAATCCGAACACGCCTTGCGAATTCTTCATGATTCGGCAGCCGTGATTCGAATCATGGATATGTTTAGTGGTTTTCAGCAAAATAAAATTCGCGCGTCAACGATGCTGAAACGGGTCAAAATGGGCGTGGATCATCTTTATGTGTCGCGGAACAGGGAGAGCCTCAACGATTTCAAATTCGCGCATCCATTCCATGAACCGTCGAAATCGCGCTTGCGTCCCGGGGTGCGGCGGCAACCCCGAAGGCTTTCGGGCGACGCCGCTTTCGAAGCGCAATCAACTGTTCGACGTCATCTGACTTCCCAAAGCGGTGCCATCCCGCGGAGCGGCCTTCGGAAATCCGGACTGTTCATGATAATCCGCCGGCGCGCCTTTACTTTGATCGAACTTCTGGTCGTAATCGCCATCATCGCCATTTTAGCCGCCATTCTTTTGCCCGTCCTGGCCAGCGCCCAAAGAAGAGCGCTGCGGGTCCAGTGTTTGAATAACATGCACCAATTGGGCGACGGTATTCAAATGTACGCGGGCGACAATCAGGATTACTTTCCCTATCCCAATTGGGGAACCGTATCCCCCGGCTGGCTTTATACGATAACCTCGGCCTCGAAATTTGGAGTCACCACTTCCGGCGCCCCTCTCCCAAATGGAACCAACACCGTGCCCTACCAGGGCGGACAATTGTGGCCTTACGAAAATAAAATTGGCGTTTATTGGTGTCCAGCCGACATGACAAACGATCCCGCGCTTCACTGGACAACCCGCGGCGAAAGGCTTTCAACATACATCATGAATGGGGCGGCCTGCGATTTTAATGGTACCAAACAGCTCAAAATGGACACCATTAAGGAGCTGGGCGTCATCATGTGGGAGCCTAATGCCGCCTACGATCATGCCTACGATGACGGCGGCGGGCAGGGCGATCCGGCGGACGGCGGCCCGGGTACTCTCCATTTTCCAGGTTCGGACCTCCTTTTCGTTGATGCTCACGTCGAATTTATGAATTGGCTCATCGCCAGCAATCAAATGACGTTGCCTGGACCGGGTAACATATTTTGGTGGGACCCGCTCCGCCCTCATACCGGCGGTTGGCCTGATGACGGCGGGAATTGATGCCGTCCTTTAAAAAAATTGCCTTCGAATGGCTTATTGCCCAATATAGCCACAACTGCGGCGCCTTGCCATGAAACCATTACGCAGGGCCGCCCGGACGCTCGGCGATTGTCCCCACCGGGCAATGGTTCGAAGGCAATTTTCACAGAACAGTTTATCAGGATTAAATAAATGAAATTAAAACAGTTCCCGTCATCGCTCATCTTTATCATTTTTCTCGCCGCTTTTCTCCCACTTCCATCGCTGCGCGCCGATGACGCCGTTCCTTCGGATTTTCGCCCGCAGTTTTTCAAGTTGTGCGACCGGGCCGCCGCCAAAGTATCCGATAAAAACAGCAAAGGCCCTTTTTTTGTGGATTCTTACGCCGTCCGCGCGCTCTGCGTGGCCTATGACATGACGGGCAATACCAATTATCTGGACGCCTGCCGCCAATGGTCTCTGCGCATGGTGCGCTATCAGAATGAAATGGTTCCGCGTGGGGCCTATTACATGCACTACAACCGCAAGCCCGGCCAAAGGACCAATGACTGGTACGCGGCGGACAGTTCGTCCATTGGCATGGCCGTGCTGGCCACCGCTGTGCGTTGCCATGGGCCTGATCGGAAGCTGTTTTTAAATTCGGCAAAAAAATTTGCCAGGCTGGTGATAAAAAACTACGTCAAACCCTCCGGCGGCGTGAGTGACGGCCTCTGGCATCGGTCCAGCGATGCCTGGTGGTGCAGTTCAGGATTGTTCGGTTCATTCTTGTTCAACCTGTATGCGAACACCGGCGACAAGCATTACCTCAAAACCGCCCTGGGCGTCACCGATTGGCTCAATCATTTGGACCTCACGATGGACCAGCCTTTTCCGCTCTCGCAACAAGGCCCTGCTATGCTGATGTATGTCATGGAAAATTATTCCGCCGGGTGGCCTTATATCCGTGAAGACAAAGAGATTCGAGACGCGGCGCGCGTCAAAGTTTCCTGGTGCTTCAATTGGACACAGGAGCAACAGCAAAAACCGCTGGACGACAGGCA
>JBOHXA010000040.1:0-27728 GCA_050737335.1 Limisphaerales bacterium
TGGCATCACGGCTGCTGCGAAAAACGACAAAACGAAGCCTGAATCGCTCACATCGCTTTTCACGCGCATATCGTTTCCATCTAACCACTTACGATCAGCCACCTCCGCCAAGACCGGATGACAATGATCTTTTGCCGTGATTTAGATAATTGATCGAATCCATTGGAGAATGCAAAAGGTCACAGTCATCCGTGAATTAAACTGCTATGAAAGCACGCCGACATTTTTAAATCAGCTTCGGCTTCGTTGCCGCCTGACAGATTCAATTCCGTGCCGTGAATTTATGAGTGTTTTGCTGATTTTCAAACACGGTTATGACGATTATGCAGGAGACGGAATACGAATTATAGGGCCAGTTCAGAGGAAAACAGCGGATGCGGTTATTACGCAACTGGAAAAGGCCTTTAAATCCTCAAACTTTGATGTGGTTATTGAAACCGTTGCAGATGATTAAATTCAAAACGTACCATTACCCAAGGCCGATAAGTCCGCTCCCGGCTGAACGGCAGGTCGGCCCCCCGGGGATGATTAGGAGGGTAAAACCAAAACCATTAAGGATGGGAATGATTCCCCAGTTTCCCTTAATTTTCGACAAACTTCATAACCCTGGACTTCTCCGAGCGCTTCCGCTGATTTTCATCGAGGATGCGCTTTCGCAGGCGCAGATTTTTGGGCGTGGCTTCCACAAATTCATCCACGTCAATGTACTCGAGGGCGCGCTCGAGGCTGAGCTTGAGCGGGGCGGCCAGTTGAATGCCCTTGCCGTCGCCCTGGGAACGCATATTGGTCAGGCGCTTTTCCTTTACGGGATTTACCGGAATATCGTTTTCGCGGGCGTTTTCGCCGACAATCATTCCGATATATACATCATCGCCCGGTTCGACCATGAGGCGGCCGCGTTCCTGGATCATGTTCAGGGCGTAACTGGTCGCCGCGCCGGCGTCCATGGAGACCAGCGAGCCATTTTTGCGCGCGGCAATCTCGCCGCGGTCGGCCCCGTATTCGTGGAATAAATGACTCATCACGCCCAGCCCGCGGGTCATGTTGACGAGGTCCGTTTCGAAACCGATGATTCCGCGCATGGGCACGAGCGCCTCGACTGAGACGTGCGCGGCCACGTGGTTCATGTTTGTAATCTGGGCTTTGCGGAAGGAAAGATTTTCCATGACGGCGCCCAGGTTTTCGGCGGGGATTTCGACGAACAATCTTTCAATGGGCTCGAGCAATTCCCCGTTCGAGCCTTTTTTCCAAAGGACTTCCGGGCGCGAGACAAGGACTTCGTGCCCTTCGCGCCGCATTTGTTCAACCAGAATGGCAATCTGCATTTCACCCCGCCCACTGACGGCAAAAACTTTGGGATCGGCGGTTTGGGCGACGCGAAGGGCGACATTGGTTCGAATTTCCTTTTGCAACCGCTCCCAAATGTGGCGGGCGGTGACGAGCTTTCCGTCTTTGCCGGCCAGGGGACCGTCGTTGACCGCGAATTCCATTTGGATGGTGGGCGGGTCAATGGGGATGTAGGGCAGCGCCAGACGCGCATCGCTATCACAGATGGATTCGCCGATGAATACCTCTTCGAATCCAGTCAGGCCCACGATGTCGCCGGCGTGCGCTTCCTGGATTTCGATCCGTTTCATACCTTCGAAATGGTAAATCATGGTGATTTTGCCTTGGGAAATTTTGCCGTTGCCGTGGCGGCAAATGGCGGCGTCACCCATCTTGACTTTTCCTTCGTAGATTTTGCCAAAGGCGATCCGGCCGAGGTAATCGCTATAATCCAAATTGGCGACAAGCACCTGAAAACCATCGCCGGCGCGCGCGCGGGGAGGGGGGATGTGCTTTGTAATCGTTTCGAACAGCGGCTCCATCGTGGCGCTGGCATCGTTCAGGTCCAACCTGGCGTAACCGGCCTTTGCGGAACAATATATGAAGGGAAAATCCAATTGTTCGTCTGTGGCATTGAGCGACATGAACAACTCGAACACCTGATCCAGGACTTTTTTGGGGTTGGCATTTTCGCGGTCAATTTTGTTGATGACGACGATGGGCTGGGCGCCGGCTTCGAGGGCCTTGCGCAATACGAAGCGGGTTTGGGCCTGGGGACCTTCGGCGGCGTCCACGACGAGCAGGACGCCGTCAATCATGTTCATGATACGCTCGACTTCGCCGCCAAAATCGGCGTGGCCGGGGGTGTCCACGATGTTGACGTGGAAATCCTTATATTTAAAGGCGGCATTTTTGGCGCGGATGGTGATGCCTTTCTCGCGCTCGAGGTCCATGGAATCCATGAGGCGCTCGGTTTGGGTTTCGGCCTGGTTGGCGCGAAACGTGCCGGACTGCTTTAGGAGACAATCCACGAGAGTGGTCTTGCCGTGGTCCACGTGCGCGATGATGGCGATGTTACGAATGTGCTGCATTTTAAAAAATTCTACAAATCGAGCTGGATATTGTGCCATCTCATACAAAGAAATCAAGGAATGATTCGATGGAATTATGTTGGCCTGTTGGGCGCCATGCGAAAACATTCGCGGAGAGCACAGACGCTAAGGACTCAACCGGCAACGCCACCCTGGGATGCGACGAGCCCCGTCCATGAAGCTTTGGCTGGTGGATTGGGCAATGATCGAAGCCGTACAATTGTTTCGCGAAGGAGTCAGAGCGGACTCATGTCCGCTGCCACAAAAGACGAAGTTCGTGGGCCGTGAGCGGGCGCTGAAAAGAGCAGGCAACTTTCAAGGGGGGGTGAAATCAGGCGGCCTGAAAAATGCTGATTTCTGCGCCAATGATAAGCCGGCAGGCCCGCAATCAAGGTAAAGACCATTCCCATGTATAAATTCACCAACGAACACACTGAGGGCTTAGCCGACGTTCAACGCAGTTGGTTTTGTCTGGTTATTGTTGCCCTGCTCGTCATCAGCCAAATTTTGGTGGATAAAATTTTTGGCTGCGGCTGGGGACTGGTTGCCGCTGTGCTAACGCTGCCGTTATGGCTGATGATTCGGCCGTGGCAACTCGGGCTTTTGAGCGCGAAATCGAGGCGCAAAATCAGGGCTCAAGGCGCGGGCTTTTTTATTTTATTGATCGTGGTGGCGCTTTTGGCCTACTACCGATTTTGACCCGCGCCGGCAACGAGCCGGCAAGCGAAAGGAACATTCCGCGGAGCACGCTGATGCGAAAGAGCTGGACGCGATTCATGCCGACCGAAACGTGGAGCAAACTTTTTTATCAAATGAAAACAATCTCCAGTTCCACCGGCATTCGCAAGGGGTTTCGTTTTCTCCGCTTTCCTGATTACCGGCTTATTAAGCGGTAAAACGCCTGCTTGTTCGTGGCCGGGGCAATTTCTTGAACCTGTCCGTTGGTGATTGTCGAATTAATCCAACTGTTTGCCATTAACGTCGAACTTTGCTGTAGTTGAAACCCAGTATCGGCAGCCGGCCATGAGAGAATAAAATTCGTTCCCGAAAGCCGGCAGTTTAACGATGGCAACGCAGGCACGGCCGTATAAATCTGGCCGGTGGCGGCTACAGCAACCAACCTGTTTCCATCCGCAGACGAAGCGACAGCAACCCACGTGCAATCCGGCACATCATTTGTAACCCATGTTTGTCCCGAATCCGCCGAAGTTAAAATAGCGCCCGGGCAGCAGGCTACGACTTTGGTTCCATCGGAGGAACACGCCACGGAGAACCATGTCGCACTGAGCGCATTATCCGGCGTCCAGGCGGCCCCTGAATTTGTTGAGGTATAAAGCAATCCATCTCCTGGATGGAATCCATCAAGCGATTGCCCGGCGCCAGCGGTCAATTTGGTTCCATCGGCAGATGATGCGACGCAATACCATTCGTCTGCAAGTGTTGCGTTTCAGTTGGGCCATCAAGTTGTATAAGCGCCTGGGGTTCAAGCAGTACGGGAAGACAAGAACTCATTTTTTGCTGAAGAAAACCCCGGAGCGAGCGGACTGACGTCCGCTGCTACGGGTCCGTTGGTAAAGCTCAGAGAGAAACCGCCGTTGCCGGGCTATAAGCGGGCGATCATTTGGCGAGTGGCCGCACGGGGTAGCAGTGACGCCCGCCTGATTTCACCCCGCGTTGCCTGTTCTTTTCAGGACCTGCTCGGGGCCACGAACTTCGCCTTTTGTAGCAGAAGAGATGAGTCCGCTATGACTGCTTCGCGAAACAATTGCGCGGGCTCGCTCTCCCTTCCTGTGGGATGGCTGTGACAAATTGCCAGTTCGGACGATCGGAAGCTCCTCGCGCGGCTTGAGTCTTTGATCAAAGCAACTTAGTGTCAAGCCTATGGAACTTGACCTGGAAACGGATTACGCAGACCGGGCGTACCCACTGCTGGCCAGCGTGGTGACGCCGCGCCCAATCGCTTTTGTAACCACAATAAGCCCGGGCGGCAACGTCAACGCGGCGCCCTTCAGCTTTTTCAATCTATTCGGCGCGAATCCGCCTATCCTGGCATTTGCTCCGTCCGACCGGCAAGACGGCGCGCCCAAGGACACCGCGCTCAATGTGCGGGCCACGCATGAATTTGTGGTCAATCTGGTGGACGAAGCCATCGCCGAGGCGATGAACAAATGTGCCGCCTCGCTGCCGTACGGTGAAAATGAATTGGTCCATGCCGGGCTCACCGCCGTGCCCTCATCCGTTGTCAAACCGCCCCGTATCGCCGAATCGCCCGTGAGCATGGAATGCGTGGAATGGGGAACTCTCCAAGTCGGAAGCAATCGAATGGTCATTGGCGTGATAAAACGTCTGCACCTGCGCGATGACTTGTATGACGCTGTCAAGAAGCGCGTGCATGCCGACCGATTGCAGGTGATCGGGCGCATGGCCTCGCCGCACTGGTATTGCCGTACGCGGGACCGGTTCGAGATGATCCGGCCGGCGTAGGCAGGCGTCCCGCCTGCCGGTTAAAGCGGCTTCCCGCCCGAGTCGTTCCGGCTTTGGCAATCCCGGCACGGGGGATGCCTGCCCTACATCCCCATGATTTGATAGCCGCAGTCCACGTAGAGAGTTTGGCCCGTAATGGCCGCGGCGCCGTCGCTGGCCAAAAAGACGCCGGTGGCACCCAGTTCATCGGGCAAAATATTGCGTTTGAGAGGCGCGCGGGATTCGTAGTGCTTGAGCATATCCGTGAACCCGGCAATGCCGCGGGCGGCGAGGGTGTTCACCGGACCGGCGCTGATGCAGTTAACGCGGATTTTTTTGGGGCCAAGGTCGTAAGCCAGATAGCGCGTGGACGCTTCGAGGGCGGCTTTGGCCACGCCCATCACGTTGTAATGGGGCACTACTTTTTCAGCGCCGTAATAGCTCATGGCGACGATGCTGCCGCCTTCGCTCATGAGCGGAGCGGCGGCGCGGGCCAGGGCGACGAGAGAATATGCGCTGACGTCGTGGGCGGCGCGAAATGCTTCACGGCTCGTGTTGACAAATTCCCCTTCGAGAGCTTCCCTGGGCGCGAAGGCGACAGAATGCAGGAGCAAATGTAATTTGCCGGATTTTTCACCAACGGTTTTAAAGACAGCGGCGATTTCCTCGTCCCTGGTCACGTCACAGGGGAGTATGAGGGTGTCCGGGCCAAAGGTTCCCGCCAGTTCCGCGACGTTTTCCTTGAGGCGTTCGCCCTGATAGGTAAAGGCCAGTTTGGCGCCTTCGCGGGCCAATGCCTGGGCGATGGCCCAGGCAATCGAACGTTTATTGGCGACGCCAAAGACGATTCCAGTTTTTCCGTCAAGCAAGGGCATGGAGCGATGAATTTGGATTTTTGAAGTGTTTCGCGCTAAACATGAGGGGATTTTAGGGTGACCGATTCTTTTGTCAATTGTGCGGCGAAACCCTGGTGTCACTTGCTGATCCCGCTTTGCGGGAGGGCGCTGATCGGATTGAGCGGCGACCGCGAGAGCGATGCATTAACCGTGCAACAGCCTCGACGCGGGGCATTTTGCTCGCTAGACTTTCCGGAAAGATGCATCCGAATACCGTTATAGAGGGCTTGATTTTTTATATCGGGTTGGTCGTGCTGCTGACCTTTCATGAATTTGCGCACGCGTGGGTGGCCTATCTGTGCGGCGACGATACCGCCCGATTGCGCGGGCGTTTGTCGCTCAATCCGATAGTCCATATTGATCTCATTGGGACCGTGGTTTTCCCGCTTCTGATGATTTTCACAACCGTGGGCGGGTATTTGATAGGATGGGCGAAACCGGTCCCGATCAATCCGGCAAATCTGCGGAATCCGAAGCGTGATGACGTTCTGATCGCGCTGGCCGGACCGGCGATGAACCTGGCGCTGGCTGTCGTGCTCGTGGGACTGGCGCGCGTGATTCTTATCTTTGGCTCAATAGACATGACGGGCCAAGTGTTGCACATCGCGGACTTGAGCCTGCTTCTGTGTTTTTTCAATCTGATTCCCATTCCACCGCTGGACGGCTCGCACGTGCTGCGGAACTTTGTGGGCATGAGTTGGGAAACTTACTGGAACCTGTGCCGCTTTGGCATCATTCCCGTTTGGATTGTGATGCGCATCCCGTTTGTGCAGGAGTTTCTGAGCCATTGCGTGAATGGAACGTTGAACTTTTTGCTGAAATTTTTTGGCTTTCCCATTTAAGCCTGGTCCAAGAAATCCGCCGTTTCGCTCCTCAAAATGCAAATACAAGCCGGAGACTGTTGGCCATGCGTCCCGCGATAAACGGCATTATTTTGTGAAATAAAGCTCCTCGGCGTTCCAACTTGCGCGGAAATAGGTGAGCGCCGTTGCGCGGACGTTGCCCACGTCTGAACGGATGGCGGCGTAATAGATGGGAGTGACGGTATAAATCAACGGCTGCTGCGCGCCCAGAATCTCCTGGACTTCGTCGTAGTATTTTTTGCGCTGGTCGTAGTCCAACGTCCGGGACTGCGCGTCCATCAATTCATCAATGCGGGCCTCCCACGGAGTGGAGGGTGTTTTTTCCCTGGGAAACCATTCGTGCGTGTACCCGTTTGACTTCAAAACGTTCATTCCGTCACAAGGATCGTTCACCGTGCCCGGCGCCAGGCCAAGAAGAATACAATCGTAACCGTATGTGACGTCAATTTTGGTAAGAAGCGTGTTAAATTCGATTGGCTGATAAATCACATCCATCCCCAGGTTCCTTAAATTACCCTCGATGAGCACGGCCATTTTTTCACGAGCGCCGTTTCCTGAATTGGTGTTGAAAACAAATTGAATTTTGTGGCCGTTGGAATCGGTCAAAAAATTATCGCCATTGCGTTTTTCGATTCCGATTTCTTTTAGCAATTTCAACGCCTTGGCCGGGTCATAAGGAAATTGCTGAGTGTTCGGATCATACCATTTTTTGTTGCCGGGGGATTCAAACCCGTAGGAGGGCGCGCCCCTGCCGGCAAAGACGGACTTAATAATGTTTTCGCGGTCAATCGCATAGGAAACGGCTTGCCTGAACTTTGTGTTGCGAAACCAGCTCAATTTGACGGGGTCAACGTAGGGCCGATCGGTTTTGGGGTTTGCGCCGGTATTCTCGTTGAACCAGAAAAAGCTTTTTTCAAGGCCGATGCCCGGCTCAAGAAGCGTAAATTTGCCCTTGCCGGCCTCCGCTTTGAAGATGTCATATTCATACGGCATGATATAGTCATCCACGTCACTTTCGCCGCTTAAAAAGCGCAGGGACAGGGTATTCATATCCGGGACAACGCTGAAGATTATATCATCAAAATACGGCAGGCGGGCGCCGTTTTTATCCACCTCCAAAAAATACGGGTTCCGCTCCAGAATCGTATATTGCCCTGCTTTATATTCTTTCAAACGGTACGGCCCGCTGCCGACGAGGTCTTCGGGCTTCCAATTCACCGCATAAGCCGATTCAAAAGTTCCATTGGTGACGGACGCCTCCAAAATGTGCCGGGGCATAATGTCAACGCTCGCGCCGAATTCGGCTAAAAAGGGCGCATACACTTCCGGGGTCACGACCTGAATGGTTAAGTTGTCCAATTTGGTCACCGTAAACTTCTTACCGTCAATGATGAAAGGGTCGCGCGTTACGTTGTCAATTTTTGGATTATAAATCACACCGTTCCAGGTGAAGACCACGTCGTCGGCCGTGAGGGGGGCGCCGTCGCTCCAGCGCAGATTTTTTCGCAGGCGAAACGTCCAGGTTTTGCCATCGGGTGCGTTGGTCCAAAAATCCGCAAGGCCGGGTTCCACCTGCTGATCCACTTCGTCAAAGTTCAGCAGCGGCCAAAACATAAAACGGACAATGCCGTATGAAGACATGTCGTTCTGGGTGATATAGTTAAAGGTTTTTGGATCGCCCATTTGCGAAATGATAAACTTTCCACCGCGGGCGCCGGGATGACAATTCACCACGACGGGTGGTTCTGGCAACGGATAGGTTTTCGCCTGGCTTTCCGACGAAGCGCCTCCGCTTTGTGCGTTTTTTCCACAACCCGAGAAACAAAGCATGGCGGCGCCAGCCAGGGCCATCATGGCGAAGTTTGTGTGTATCCTCATCGCCAAAAGTTTCGTCTCTTTTAAAAGGAAAGTCGAGCGTTCTCTTTGAACCAGTTTAGCCGGCGTAAACCGGCTTATTTGGCTGGCTTATTTTCAGACTGTTTTGTCTGGACAAATTATTTCCTACGTGCAACCATTAGAGAGTCCGAAAAAGATACATGGCAAAACTTCTTATCAAGACTGAAGGTCTGGACGGCCAGACATTGGAATTGCGCGCGGGCGTAAACCGTGTCGGGCGGGCGTCCGACTGCGATTTTTCGATTGATCATCCGACGGTTTCGACCATCCATTGCGAATTTATTCTTACCGCGGACGGCGTCCTGTTGCGGGACTGTCAATCCACCAACGGTTCTTTCGTCAATGGCGATCCGGTCAGCGAAGCGCGCCTGCTGCCGGGCCAGACTGTGACACTGGGCGACGTTGAATTGTTTGTCGAATCCACTGACGCCCAGGTCGCAATTCCCCAGTATGAACGCCCGCGTCCGAAGCCGCCGGTTGTGCAGGCCAATGGGGGGATGATTTGTCCCAGGCATTCCGGCGCCACGGCCACGTACAAATGCACTCATTGCAGAGAGATAATGTGCAGTGAATGCGTGCATGTCTTGCGGCGTAAAGGGGGCCTGCCGCTCTTTCTTTGTCCCGTGTGCAGTCACAAATGCGAGCCGATTCAAACAGGCAGCTCCAAAAAGAAACGCGGGTTCATGGAATTTCTGCAGGACACCGTCAAGCTCAAGTTCAAACAGACGGTTAACCGCAACAATTCTTCCAAGTAATCCCGGATTAATTATTGGTCGAATAAATTCCCGGTCGTGTCCCGACCCTCTGCAAAACGCACGGTCATTGTCAGGCTCATTGCATTTCGCATGGGCTTCTTCGGCAGGTTTCCTTCGCCATCCATAAATTCCGCATGGCATATGATTGGCTAATTATTGGGTCGGTATCAAACGATCTAACTTCTTTTCATTTATGAGAGCGATTGGGTTTAAAAAGATGGCGCTTGCGGCGGCGGTCTGTGCGCTGGCAGTTCCGCTACTAGCTGACGACACGGACACAACCAACCAGCCGCCGGCGCCGGTGATGACTCCGGCGGATTTTGCCTGGAACGCGGGAATGGTTAACCTCGAGGAAATCCGGCTGGGGGAAGCCACGCGGACCAATACCGAGAATAAGGCGGTGCAGCAATTCGGCATGCATATGGTAAGGGACCACACGCGGTTGAATGACCGGCTGGAAAGAATATCGGACAAAGAGGGGCTGCAATTGCCCGAGAACAAAACATTTTACATGGAAATCACCCCGCCCGAGGAGAAACCAGCGACCGAACTGATGGAGAACAGCCCGCAGGAAAGACTGCGGGAATCGCAACTGGACGCGCAGCGTTTGGAAACGCTCACCGGGGCTGATTTTGACCGGGCTTATGCGGATGCGATGGTCAAGGGTCACGAAAAGGCAGTTCAAATGTATGAAAGCGCGGCCTCCTCTTTAACGGATCCGGCCTTAAAGAAATACGCGGAATATGGTCTTCACGTGGTGCGCCACCATTTGGTCATGGCCCGGAAGCTTGACCAGGAAGTTAATGGCACGAATGCTCCGCCCACACAGTAAACCCGTCCATGGGATGGGGATGGGCAGATTTTTGGCGGCTTGAAAAACTGACGGACGAATTTTAACCGCAAGCACGCCAAGGAAAAACGAACCGTTGGACTATCTAATTCTAGCCCCGTTTGGGGCGCCAACAAATTCAATCGGAACAATCAAATCAATTCGCCGGTGAGGCAAAATCCACTTCCTGAAAGGACGTGGAAGGATTCTGCTGCGGCGCGCCGAAAAGCGTGGAATCAACTGGAGAATTGGTGCCGACGACAGTCGCCAATGGCTGCTGAGTCTCAGATATGACCGAAAAACGATTGTCCATGGACCCCGGGAGAACGGGATTTGCCACCAGACCCGGACTCTGTTCGACCGAAACAATTCCAAACAAAAGCAAAGTACACAAGGCGGACGCAAATGCCACGGGATAGGCTGGTTTGGCTTCAAAAGCCTGGAGGAGGCGCAGAAGCCAGGGCGCCTGGCGGGCGGCCTGGGCCGCGCGAATTCGCCCAATAACGATGCCCGAGAAATCATCGAAATAGCCCGGCGGTGGAACTTCGTACCGTTTGAGCGCCAGCA
This sequence comes from Limisphaerales bacterium, assembly GCA_050737335.1. Taxonomy (GTDB): domain Bacteria; phylum Verrucomicrobiota; class Verrucomicrobiia; order Limisphaerales; family UBA11358; genus UBA11358. Next base: position 10,687 of record JBOHXA010000040.1, read on the forward strand.
GACGCCTCAACGCCTCAAAATCGTTTTCATTTTCGCTCATGTTGCTTTCACATAATCGGCCAGCAGGGCCTGTAATTGTTGCCGCGCGTAAAACAGGCGCGAGCGCACAGTCCCGATGTTGCAGTGCATGACTTTCGCGATTTCCTCATGCGAGAGGCCTTGCACATCATGCAACACCACAGCCAATCTGTGAGATTCAGACAATTTAAGCAAGGCGGCGTTCAACTTTTCCTGCAATTCTGACAGGCCAGCGTCGCGTCGCGGTGTTTTGTCGGAGATCAATGCCACCAAATCCGGATTATGTTCGGCATTGAAGTCCAGATCGTTAAGGCTCATGTGTTGCCGATTTTTCCGTTGCTTAAGGAAATTAATGGTCTTGTTGACGGCGATGCGATAGAGCCAGGTATAGAAGCTGGAGCCGCCTTTGAAGGATTTCAGGGCCTGAAAGGCTTTTACGAAGGATTCCTGGGCCAGGTCATTGGCGTCCTCGTGGTTGGACGTCATGTGGTAAATGGTGGCGTAGATCCTTTCCTGGTAACGCCGCACAAGTTCGTCGTATGCCTTCAGGTCGCCGCGGCGCGCGCGATCCACCAGCACCATTTCTTCCACTGGCGTGGAAGCGGCTTCCGAATCGTTACGTTCGGCGGGTTCGGCCATAATCATGGTCATACAATACAAACAGTCAAATTCGCAATTTGTTGCGATAAAAATTCCGTTAAATCCAGCAGACCGTCGCGCCCCGCGTTTTCCGGCAGAAATTTCAGCGCTGAGCGGGCCTGTCCCAGATATTTGACAATCATTTCAATGGAAGGTTCAAAAGTTTCATATCGGGCCAAAAGTTCCTTGATCAACGGGAAGTGTTCAGGACGCCAGTTTTCGATCCAGCTTTCAAGCCGTTTTTTGTCGCTCAAGTCCGACCTTTCCCACGCCAATAAGACCGGCCAGGTCAACTTGCCTTTTGCCAGGTCCGTGCCGAGGGATTTGCCGGCTTCGGCTTCGGTTCCAAATAAATCCACGCAATCGTCATACACCTGATAAGCGGTCCCGAATGCCGCGCCAAACTGACGCAAAGATGCCCGGTGTTCGGCGTCGGCGCCGCCCAGGAACGCCGCCAAATCGCACGAAAGGTTAAACAGTTCGGCCGTTTTCATTTCGATGACGCGGAAGTACTCGCGTCGTGATATCTCGAAGTTTCGCCGATGCTGAGTTTGCAGGATTTCGCCCGTGCAAACCGTGTTCGTGGCGATGGCCACAGCGCGGCACACCTCGGGGGTGGGGAAACTGGCGGCCAATTTCAGGGCCTGGGCAAAAAGGCAATCGCCAAACAGGACGGCGATTTCGTTGCCCCAGTTGGCCGCGAGCGTAAGTTTGCCCCGGCGGATTTCCGCCTCGTCCATTACGTCGTCATGGACCAAAGTTGCCAAATGCACCATTTCGATGATGACGGCGGCGGTGACGTGGACGTTGGAGACCTTGCCCACGGCGTTGGCCGCCAGGGCGACAAGCGTCGGGCGCAGATGTTTACCGTTGCCATTGAGGGCGTACTGGGCATAAGGGACGATTCTCGGATCGAAATCGTGAGCTTGAAGGAGCAATTGCCGCTCGACTGTATGAAGAAAAGGCTCAAGCGGTCCCACGAGAAGTTTCCAGGAAGGGTTCAGGTTGGAATGGGCTGAGCCCGAATCCTCCGCGCCCGAATTCGCCACCTTTGGTTCAGCAGCTAGCATTCGCTGGAATCTACGGGGGCGCGGCCAATTAGTCAAACCCCTTTGTCACCTGGCGGTATTTTCGAGGGGTTCGACGCAACCCATTTTGGAGCCAGAGCCGCCAAACCATGAGAAGGGCTTCACGAACGATTTGACGCGACATCTTTGAGTGGCCCTCAACGCGCTCGGTAAAAATGATGGGTACTTCGATAACCTTAAATCCCCCGCGCCAAAGCCGGTGCGTCATTTCGATTTGGAAACTGTAGCCATTGGAGCGAACGTCCTCCAGTTGGATGGCCCGAAGCGCGCGGCGTCGAAAGCATTTATAGCCGCCGGTGGGGTCGGTGAAGGGCATGCCGGTAATGAGATGAACGTAAACGCCGGCGCACCGGCTGAGCATCAATCGTTTTAACGGCCAGTTCACCACCCTGACCCCGCCGGAATAGCGCGAACCCAACACGAGATCGGCGTCCTGTTCCTTTGACGCCTCAAGAAACCGCGGGATGTCGTCCGGATCATGAGAAAAGTCACAGTCCATTTCGAAAATGAACTCATATTTCCGCTCCAAAGCCCATTCAAAACCAGCAATGTAAGCGCGGCCCAGCCCGCTCTTTTCCGCGCGATGCAGCGCATGGATTTCTGGACGGCTGGCCGCCAATTCATCAGCAATCGTCCCGGTTCCGTCGGGGGAGTTATCATCCACCACCAACAAGTCCACGCTTGATGGAAGTGACAATAGTTTTTGCGCCATGCGCGGCAGATTTTCCCGCTCATTGAACGTGGGCACGATGACCAGGGTGTCGTTCACGCGATGCGCAATGCTTAAAGAGACTTCATACCAAAAGCAAGGCGAAGTTCAAATGATGGCGTCCGGAACTTGAATTTGCCCGAAAAATCACCAGTCGCCGGCCAAAAATGGCAAAGGCAAAAGCTCTTTCACCGAAAATACGCGGACGTCGGCCGGGCGCGCGCTATCGGCCACAAAGACGATGGCTGCAGGCGCATATTCAGCCAAAAGCTGACGACAGGCGCCGCAAGGCATCGGACCGCGCTTGACGCGCGCAACCACGGCAATGGCTGCGATATGGCTGGCGCCCTCAGTCAACGCCGTAAAAAGGGCGACTCGTTCGGCGCAACAGGTCAGGCCATAGCTGGCGCTTTCCACGTTGGCGCCGCGGACAATTTGGCCCGAACCCGTCAGCAAGGCCGCGCCAACCTTGAATCCGGAATATGGCGCCAGGCCATGCCGGCGGGCCAGGGCGGCGGCGGCGATTAATTTGCGGGGCGCGATTTTCATCCGATGTTTTCGAGATGTCTTCCATAGAGCGCGGCGAAGGTCTCCAGCAGTTGCGCGCCGGCCTTGCCGACTCGTTCAGCGGTTTCCAAAACGTCGGCATGGGAAAGGGCGATTTTACTTATACCCGCCGCGGCGTTGGTAATGCAGGAAAGGCCGGCCACGTTCAATCCCCATTGCCTGGCGACAATCGCCTCCGGGACGGTGCTCATGCCAACGGCATCCGCGCCCAGCGCCGCAAATGCGCGAATTTCCGCCGGGGTTTCGTAATTGGGGCCGCAGACGGCGAGGTAAACACCTTGTTTGACCCTTATTCTCAGTGTCCTGGCCGCTTCCAGGAGGAGCGCATTGAGCTGCGCATCATAGACTTGAGTCAAATCCACAAAATGGGAGGTGCCGCGCAGTGGATTTGTTCCCATGAAATTGATGTGGTCGGCCAGCACCATGAAATCTCCCGCCCGAAATGATTTGTTGATGCCGCCCGCGGCGTTTGTCAAAAGCAAATCGTGGATTCCAAAAGCCGCCAAAGCGCGAACCGGGAAGGTGACGCAGGCCATGGATTGGCCCTCGTAAAAGTGGGCGCGGCCGCTCAGAACCATGACCGGCGTGCCGCTGAGTTGCCCGAAAAACAGTTTTCCCGAGTGGCCTTTGACCGTCGGTTCTGGAAAGCCGGGAATTTCTGAATAGGGGATTTCCCGGTCCACGAGCAACCCTTGCACCGCGGGCTGGAAGCCGCTTCCCAGCACAATCGCCAAGTTTGGCCGCAATGCGGAGGCCTTTTTGAGGGCCGCAGCCGCCGTCTTAGGCTCGAAATCCGAACGCATGGCCTTAGTCTGTGCCTGTTAAGAAGATCGAAAAAGAAAAATTAGAACTTAACTTAGCATAGTATGTCAGGCAGAACGATTGGCTTCAGCGATCATTTCGAGGCTGTTTGAGCAGGAAGTTCCTTTACCTCAAGGGAATAACTAAAGTGATTGAAATAGATATTTTGGTTTCCCGATTCGAGTTCGGCGCGTTGAAAATCCACATTATCTGAGCGAAACGTTTTTTTCGGGGGCCAGAGAGTCTGGCAATGGTCATCGTTTGCCGCCATGCGCCATTGGTCCAGGCCGCCAAAATAAAAATCGCGAATTTCATCGCGTTGTTCCGGAGTCAACGCGGTCGCGTAATGCGCGGACACGACGCACATGTAGGGGTCCACGGGCACCCACCCGTATGGGGCCAAATAAATCTCAGTCCAATCGTGGATCGAATGAATGCCCGGGAATGTGTGCCATCCGGATTGCCACCGGGCTGGGATGCCGTTCAGCCGGCATAGTGTGATAAAAAGCATCGCTTCCTGGCCGCAATCGCCGTAGCGGTGAGAACGGCAGTAGTCGCTGATGTTTCGGATGGTGGAATACTCGATGGAGTAGCTGTAATAGATGTTCTGGCCAATCCAGTCATAGAATTTTTTGGCCAGAAGCGCGGGATTTTTTTCGCCATCGCCAATTTTTCGCGACAGCGCCCGCATTTCCGGGGTGAACACCACGTGCGGAGCTTCGCGCGTATAGAGGGCGATGGCCGGGTCATTTCCGTCAAAGGGCGTAACCTGTTTCGGGTCAATGTTGAACCAGACGCCGTAACGGGTGTACCGGTAGTGCAAAGTAAAGTCAGTGGGCAGTCCAGCCCGGGCTGGCTGCTCAAAGTACGCGGAGCGAATGGAACTGTCCGCGGGCGCGACTTCCTTGACCGCCGGCGAACTGGAAATAATTTGAAAGTTGGTTTGGTAGGGATAATTTCGCGGAATGGGGAGCCATGCGCGGATGATACTGCCCGGGGGGACGACATCAGCATTGGCGCTGACAGTCATAGTCATGTCGAACTGTTTTGGCAGCACGCAGGGTGTCCCCTCAGCCAGGGCGGCTTGTTTGATAGCGCGGCATGAGGCAAGAATCGCATGAAGCAATGGGGAGCGGTCGCGGCCGTCCATGCGGCGGGCATTCAACGCCGGATATCGGAAATAGAGATTTGACAGGCTTGAGCGCATGAACCAGCGCCGGCCATCTATGACCCGTGAATCGAAACGGCCTTCGCGCACCCATTCCTTAAACTCGGCAGCCGTCAACCCGCGTACGGACTGACGCAGCGCGTCGAATAAATCATCTTCGGAGAGCGAAAAATCCTGACAAATACGGTTCAGACGGTCCAACTCAAAGCTGATTTGCATGCGTGATGGGCCGGTGGCAGCAGCGGCAAGCGCGTTTTCCAATACGTTCGAGGCGGCGATAAACCGTCCGTCCACTTCGAGGTGCGCGGCTTTCGCGAGCGCGGCATCCGGGGTGACGGCTGAAAGGATGGATGGCATGGAACAGATTATAAGCGAAGCGAAAAGCAGCGTATAAAAACGCCGGCATCGTTGAATGAGCATAGGTTACGAGCCCAGTGCTGCGAGGGCCGTACGGGCATGTTCACGTTTTGCCCGCCAATCTTCAAGTCGTTTCTTATGTTCTTCCAGCACCGCGACGGGGGCCTTTTGGGCAAAGTTCGGATTCGCCATCTTATGTTCAACCGTGGCGATTTCGGCTTCGATTTTTTCCAGTTCCTTTTCAAGCCTCCTTCGTTCTCCCGCGACGTCCAACAGGCCTTCCAATGGTAAAAACAGGTTGCCCACTTCATGGCGGGCGGCCAGAACATTTTTCGCAGGGAGAAAATCGGGATTAACCTCGACGTCCTCCGCGTTGAGCAGCAGTTTCAGCGCCTGGCCGTCAACGGCCCGTCCGTTGGGCTTGAAGATGAACCTGACTTTTTTATTGGCCGGAATGTTCGCATGTCGGCGCAAGTCGCGGCCTTGCGTGACAAGCTCGTTTCGCGCGTCAATGATTTTCTCGTCGCCGTCGGCGAGTTTATAAAAGAATTTGAAATCATCGTCCAACGGCTTTGGCCAGGGTGCGAACATGATGGTCTTGCCGCCTTGATTTTCGGGCATGTCCCGGTTGAAAGCCATGCCGTGCCAAAGTTCTTCGGTAATGAAGGGCAAGAATGGATGGAACATCCGCAGAATGTGGGAGAGAACAAAGTCAATGACGGCCAGGGTGTTGGCCCTTTGCCCGTCGCGGGTTGAGGCCCCGGTTGTTTCAACGTCTGGCTTGGACGCATCAAGGTGACTCGTCAGGATGGCCTTGCTGGCCTCGAGGTGCCAATCGCAAAATTCACTCCAAAAAAACCGATAAAGCGTGGCCGTGGCGTCGTTGAATTTGTATTCGGCAAAAGCCGCAGCCATTTCGCGAAGAGCCGTGTCGAGTTTTAACAAAATCCATTTGTCGTCGGGCGTCAACAGTTTTGGATCAATTTCTCCCTGGACTTCGCCGCCCTGCATTTGGCGAAATCGGCAGGCGTTCCAAAGCTTATTGCAAAAGTTGCGGCCCAGTTCGACGTTTTGTTCATCAAATAAAATGTCCTGGCCCAGGGGAGCGGCCCGCATCACACCGCATCGCAAGGCATCCGCGCCGTATTTGCCGATGAGGTCCAGCGGATCCGGCGAATTGCCCAGACTCTTGGACATCTTGCGACCCTGCTTGTCCCGAATAATACCGGTAAAACAGACGTTTTTGAACGGCATTTCACCCATGAACTCGAATCCGGCCATGATCATGCGCGCGACCCAGAAGAAGATGATGTCCGGGCCGGTGACAAGATCGGTTGTCGGATAAAATTTCTTCAAAGTTTCCGTCTGCCCGGGCCAACCCATGGTAGCAAACGGCCAGAGCCAGGAGCTGAACCAGGTGTCGAGCACGTCCGGGTCCTGACGGCCCCCATTGCGAATCAATAGCTCTTCAATTTCGGTCTGCCCGGGCTGCACGGCTACTCCGACAAATATTTCACCATTCTGGCCTCCCGGACGGAAAACCTGGGTGGCGATTTGCCGATTTTGTTCGTTGGAAAGAAAAGGAAGATCGAAACGAACCTGCCGCGAATCGCCGGGTTCGCCCGGCGCCGGCCCGTTCCATGGAAAGAACCAAACGGGAATCCGATGCCCCCACCATAGCTGACGGCTGATGCACCAGTCCTGAATGCCCGCCATCCAATGATCGTACACCCTGGCCCAGCGCTCCGGATGGAATTTCATTTTGCCCTCGGCCACAACGGCCCGGGACCGTTCGGTGCCCGGATATTTTAAGAACCATTGCTCGCTCAAGCGCGGCTCGATAGGAACGTCCGTTCGCTCGCTAAATCCGACGTTATTGGTGTATGGCTCCTCTTTTTCCAGGGAGCCAAGTTCGGTGAGTTTTTGCGCCGCGACCTTGCGGGCCATGAACCGTTCAAGACCGTTCAGGTCTTTGCCGGCCAACTCGTTCATGTGGCCGTTTGGATGCATGATGTCAATCTGTGGCAACTTATGGCGCAGACCGATTTCGAAGTCGGCTTTGTCGTGCGCCGGCGTGACTTTGAGGACGCCGGTTCCAAATTCAAAATCCACGCATTCATCGCCAATGACGGGAATAAGTTTTTGCTCGCGCGGCAATTCAGCGGGAAGCGGGCGCACGAGCCGCTTGCCGATGAAGTTTGCGTAGCGCGGGTCTTTCGGATTCACGGCCACGGCGGTATCGCCAGGAATCGTCTCGGGCCGCGTCGTGGCTATTGTCAGAAATGTTCCCGGCGCGTCTGCCACTTCCGCTTTAAAATAATAGAGCGAACCCTTTTGCTCTTTCATGATGACTTCTTCGTCTGAAAGCGCCGTCAGCGCGAGCGGGTCCCAATTGACCATGCGTCTGCCGCGATAAATGAGTCCCTTTTTATAAAGTTCCACGAAAACTGTCTGCACGCGGCGCGAATATTCGGGTTCCATCGTGAATCGCTCCCGTGACCAATCGCAGGATGCGCCGAGCTTTTTCAGTTGCTGGATAATGATGCCGCCATGCTTTTCTTTCCATTGCCAAACGCGTTCGAGGAATTTTTCGCGTCCTAAATCGTCGCGATGCCTGATCTCGCCGGACTTCTTGAGTGTGCGCTCGACGACTGTTTGCGTGGCAATGCCGGCGTGGTCCGTGCCCGGCAGCCATAGGACTTCCTTGCCGTCCATGCGCGCCTTTCTGGACAGAATGTCCTGAATGGTATTATTTAGAACGTGGCCCATCGTGAGCACACCGGTTACGTTTGGCGGCGGAATGACGATGGAATATGCCGGTTTGGACGATTTTGGATCGGCAACGAAAAATTTTCCGTCCAGCCAGAATTGATACCATTTGTTCTCGACCGCTTGCGGATCGTAAGCCTTTGGAATCTCGCTCATGGAAATTTTTGGGGAATAATCTCAAATTCGCCGAATTGATGAAAGTGTTTGTCAAAACTAACGGCGCGGCGGATGACCAGACGGCGCATGATTACAAATGACAATGCGTCGCATAGCGGACAGGTGTTGTCCCGATTCACGCGCAAAAGCTCAATCGCGGCCATGATGTATATGGGTCAAGTCGTCATTGTGAGGGCGTATTCCATACTCTCGGCCAGCGCCTGCAAACTTGCCTCAATCAGATTTTCGCTAACCCCGACGGTGCCCCAGGTCCGCTTGCCGTCGGACGACTCGATGAGGACGCGCGTTTTGGCCGCCGTGCCCGTGGACGAATCCAATATGCGGACTTTGTAATCGGTGAGCTTGACGCGTTTAAGCCTGGGAAAGGATTTTGTGAGGGCGGCGCGCAACGCGCCGTCCAGCGCATTGACCGGACCATCGCCTTCAGCGACTTCATGCTGGGTCTTTTTTCCAACGGACACTCGCACTGTGGCTTCGCAAATAGATTCCCTGGCATCCCGGCGCATCGAGACGTGATAGGTTTCAACGTGAAAAGACGGTTCCCGCCGTTTTAAGGTCTTGCCGATGAGCAGGGCGAGCGATCCTTCGGCGGCTTCATATTCATACCCCGCGTTCTCCAATTCTTTGACCCGATTAAGAATTGTTTTGAGCGCGGGCGTGTCGTTGGAAAGTTTGAAACCCAGTTCCCTGGCTTTCATGACAATGTTGCTGCGACCGGCCAGGTCGCTCACCAGCACCGTGCGGGAATTGCCCACCAGGGCCGGGTCAATGTGTTCATAGCTGGACGCGAGCTTTTGCACGGCGTTGACGTGCGTACCACCTTTGTGCGAAAAGGCGGCCGAACCGACCCATGGCAAGCGCGGATTATGGCGCGCGTTCGCCATTTCATCCACAAACTGCGAGAGTTCCTTGAGCTTGGGCAGCGACTTTTCCGGGACACAAGACTTTTTCAATTTCAACGCCACACAGGGGATGACGCTTATCAAATTGCAATTGCCGGTCCGTTCGCCATAACCGTTGATTGTGCCCTGCACATGGGTAGCGCCCGCTCCGAGCGCCGACAAGGCGTTCGCCACGCCCAATCCGATGTCGTCGTGAGTGTGAATGCCCAGGCGGCAGTTGAGCCTGTCCGCTGCCGCGCGCGTGATGGCTGCGATTTCATCCGGCAGACAGCCGCCGTTTGTGTCACACAGGACCACGAAATCCGCGCCGGCTTTTTCGGCTGCCTGCCACGTGGCCAAAGCGTATTCGGGATCGAGCTTGTAACCGTCGAAGCAATGTTCGGCATCATAGACGACGAATTTGCCGTGCTCCTTGAGATGGCGCACGGTGTCCGCAATCATCGCGATGTTTTCCTCAGGGGCGCAGCGTAGAACTTCTTTGACGTGCAGCATGGAGGTTTTGCCATAGATCGTGACCACGGGCGTGCCCGCCTGGATCAGAAGACGCACCTGATCATCGCTTTGCACTGGAGTGTCCTTGCGGCGCGTCGAGCCAAAGGCGGCCAGTCGCGCATTTTTGAATCGTTTTTTCCTGGCCCGGGAAAAAAATTCAATGTCTCTGGGGTTGGACCCCGGCCAGCCGCCTTCAATGTAATGCACCCCGAAAGCGTCAAGCTTCTCGGCAATCCGAAGCTTGTCCGCCACCGAAAAATTGATGCCTTCCCCCTGCGAACCGTCGCGCAGGGTGGTGTCATATATTTCAACCTGGGGTTTCATAGATTTGCAATAAAAGCGAACCATAATTATTGCTGATTTCGGGAAAACTGCAAATGGCAAAAGGATGAAGGCGCATTGCATGCGTGGGCGGGGGCCCATAAACCAACATTCCAGCGGACGTGGGAAACGGCGCTCAGGCTCTCACTGCAACAGGACACGATAGAAGCGGTTTTTGCGGGCGCTGTTGTCTATGAATTGATAATGTCCCACGGCAGTTTCGGTGGGTGCGCCCAGGTTAGCCCAGTTGGTCCCCGGCGAGAGAATGTTCGTGCTGGCCCATACTGTGAAACCCAGGCCTGTCACGTTGGTGAATGTGATCTCGAAATTCCCGTTGGACAGTCTGGTTCCAGTCAATTTCGGCGGGGTAAAGTTTAAATCGTATCCAAGAATATCCAGCGAGGTGAGATCGGCTGATGAAAGAATGCCTTTGACGCCGTCAGAGATCTCCCAATCATATGCGTCCGGCAGGTTCGTGGGCATCCAGTCCTGAGCATCCTCCGACGTATAGTTTAATTCCGTCACCGCATTGAACGGTTTTAGCGCGGTCACACCGTTGTTGACAGAAAAATAGACGCCTGAGTCAAAGGGATTGAACGTTCTGACCCCATTGGTGAAGCGGAACAGATCGTACGGCAGGTAGCCGTCGCCGGGACCCGGATTTAAATTTAGCGCCCAGATACGTCCCATCGCCTCACTGGTTTCATGTTCGGCCACGGCCATAAAGTCATATTCTCCGGACACGGCGCGGTTTAACGGGCCAAACGTCCAGGTCACGCCATTGGATGCAAAATAAACGCTGCCATCGTTTTGGCTATCGTTTGGGTCCACACCCGTTTCGGAAGCCAATACCGGAAAGTTTTTCAGTTCAGCCCTGGGCATGAGCCAGTTATCGGACCCAGTGGGGTCACTCGATGGCAGGCTCGCAACGGCGCTCCTGTCTTCGGGCGTCGTCTCGGCGTTCTGCAAGGCCGCAGTCAAATCAGAATACTGATAACCTTGATACAATACGGTCGAGCTGCTTCCAAAGCCGGACTGTCCCCAATTGACGGTAATGTTGACGGTTATCGGATTGGTATAAAGCGTTTCAAAATTTGCGACCACCAGGTTGTAGGCCGCTTCTATCTGGGCGGCATTGGCCTGGCTGGTCACGGAGGAATCATATGTGACATTGATAACCATCGCCCTTGCCGGCGACGGCAGAACCGTCAGCGCCACGGCGACACTTCCCGCACAGAGGGCCCACCGAAGGCGGCAACAGGATTTGATGAATCGTCCGATTTTCAGGACAAATTGAAGAAATTCAGGGATTTGCTTCATATTAGTAGAGCGACCTTGGAAACGATTGCGCGTCTTATGCCAGATGGACGCCATCGTTGTCAAGCTTTGGACAATAATCATGACGGTATTGTCCGGACTGATGCCCTTTCATACTTCCCCCATGAACCGTTGGCTCGTGGGTTGGGCAATGAGCGAGGCCGGACGATTGTTCGGCGAAGGAGTCAGGGCGGACTTATGTCCGCTGCTACAAAGGACGAATTTCTAAAAATCGGACGTTGACAGGGGCTGAAAATCTGGTTTAATGTTCAACCCTTTGCAGGGAAATTTATGTACGCAGTCCTTGAAACAGGCAGCAAACAATATCGTGTCGCCCCTGGTGACACGCTGGAAATCGAGCGGCTTGATGCCGAAGCCGGCAAGCCCTTTACGTTTGAGCGGGTGCTCATGGTAGGCGGCGATAAAGTGGTAGTAGGCGGCCCGACGGTAGCCGGGGCGAGCGTTCTGGCCGAAGTGGTGGAACATAAGCGCGGTGATAAGAAGCTCACTTTCAAGATGAAGCGCCGCAAGGGCTACCACAAGACCATCGGCCATCGGCAGGAACTGACGGTCGTTAAAATCAAAGAAATTAAAGCTTAAGCGGCGGGAGACTTCGGCAACGGTCATTTCCCCGGAAAGAGAATTTATGGCACATAAGAAAGGTCAAGGCAGCGTTCGCAATGGGCGCGACAGCGTCAGCAAACGGCTCGGCGTCAAAGCATTCGGCGGCGAATTTGTGACCGCCGGGAGCATCATTGTCCGCCAGCGCGGGAGCAAATTTGTGGCCGGGAAAAATGTGGGCATTGGCAGCGATTGGACCCTCTTCGCGCTCAAGGATGGCAAAGTGCAGTTCGATAAGAATGGGAGCCGTGTCAATATCGTCGCCCAGGTCGTCGCCCAGGTGGCGGCTAATTAAATTGATTGAATTTCAATTGAATGCGGGGCCGGGGGCAAGCGGCGCATTTAGACGGAATCAGCGAATTGCGGATATGCATTTATCGGGCTGCCGGACCAAGGCGACAAAAACCGAAACCCGGCGGCATTGACAGAGGCGATCACATGTGAGGAGGCCTCGATAAAAGCCAGGCCGTCCTCATTGGAGGGACCCCGAAAAACCTTTTGGCTCTGTTCGCCTTGCCCGGTTGAATCATTGAGGAATTTATTCACCAAAGTTGGCGTTCGCGGCAATTCACCGACGTTCTGAAGGGCAGCCGATCGGGCGGTCATGGAGGAACGGATCCAGAGCGGAACACGATCCGCCACCGGGAGGGGTTGAACCCGGCTAACCGGGGGGGGGACATTTGACCACCGCTTCTGCTTTGATTAGAATAATCAACTAATGAAACCAGTGAACCATCTTGGCCGCTTGCGAATGGGCAGGGTTCCATATGTTGTCGGCACAATTACTTCCGCGGCGTCTCTGAAGGCATTTGCCGGACAACGCGTTGAGGCTTGCGATATCATCGAGGTTCGGCTGGATCAGATTGGGCAAACTGCAGATTGGCTCAGTCTGAGTGCGGAAATTGAAAATTCGGGCACGCCGGTCATTTTGACCACCCGGGTGCGCAGCGAAGGCGGCAAATGGCCTGACGATGACAAGTCCCGTTTGTTTGTAATCCGTGAAGGATTAGCCCAAGTATCCGCCGTTGACGTGGAATTCAAAAGCGATTTAATGGCGCAGGTGTGCGGGGACGCTAAAGCGTTGAAAAAGGCCGTTATTGTTTCGTATCATGATTTCGAAAAGACGCCTTCGTTTGAAGAGTTAAAAGCGATCGCAATGAAGGCGGCGAAGCATGGAACCATCGTTAAAATCTCCACAATGGTAAAAGGCGATCAGGACATAGCCACGCTCGAAAAGCTATTGGACAGCGGGCTGGATGTACCTGTTTGCATCATCGGAATGGGAGCCTTGGGGACAAAGACCCGAATCACTTTTCCGGCTCATGGTTCGTGTCTCACATACGGTTATCTGGATACAGCGTCCGCGCCCGGCCAATTGCCAGCGAAAATGTTGAATGAACATTTAGCAGCTCTCTCAGGCGGAGCTGGCTAAGATGTGGCCGACGGCCGGCCAGTTCGGATTTTCCCTGGTTCAACCTTTCAGGGTTGCGGTGGATTTCGGAGGGCGCCCGCCCATGGTACTGTGGCGGATTCGGTGGCCCCGGGCCCTGAATGGTTCAGGTCCGCGTTGAGTCTGGTTGTTTCTGGTTTATGATTTTTCGGGAATAATGTTCATTGACGAAATAAAAATTTACGGGCGGGCGGGACACGGCGGCAAAGGCTGTGTGGCGTTTCATCGCGAGGCTTATGTGGCCAAGGGCGGACCCAGCGGCGGAAACGGCGGCCGCGGCGGCAGCGTCATTTTGCAGGCTGACCACGATCTCAATAACCTGATTGCGCAATACTATCAACCGCGGCTCATTGCACAGGACGGTGAAGCGGGCATGGGCAAGGGAATGGATGGGCACGCGGGAAAGGATTTAATCGTGAAAGTCCCTTGCGGGACGCTGGTTTGGAGATTACCCGAGGGCGACTTGCCGGCTGGGCAGGACGAAGAGGAAGAGAAATCCAGGGTTTTTAGAACGACCGCCAGTAAACGCCCCTTGATTCGAAGCGCGAGAGGCGCCGTTGCGCACGAGATTGACCTAAGCCGTGAAAGCGGTGAAGAAATGTCGTCCGGGCATCACGCCAAAGGGGAACTCATCACTGACCTGACGCAACACGGCCAGCAATATATTCTGCGCAAGGGGGGGCGCGGCGGGTTGGGAAATCGCAACTTCGCCACCGCAGCGCGCCAGACTCCGCGCTTTGCGCAACCCGGCGAACCTGGCGAGGAAGGGGAGTTTCTTTTTGAACTGCGCATCATGGCCGAGGTGGGGTTGACAGGATACCCGAACGCGGGAAAGTCCACGCTGCTGACGGCCATTTCCAAAGCACGGCCGAAAATAGCGCCCTATCCGTTTACGACCCTGCATCCGCAAATTGGAATCGTTGAATACGAAGATTGGCAGCGGCTCACGGTTTGCGACGTTCCCGGGCTGATTGAGGGCGCGCACATGAATGTGGGGCTGGGCCACGAATTTTTGCGGCACATTGAACGGTGCAAAATTCTCGTTCTGCTGCTGGACATGGCCGGAACGGACGGGCGGGCGCCGTGGGACGATTACAACAACCTGTTGCGAGAACTGGACCTTTACGATCCGGCGCTGTTGGAAAAGCCGCGGATGGTTGTTGCCAATAAAATGGACGAAGCCGTCGCAGAAAAAAATTTGAAGGAATTTAAAAAGAAAATTAAAAAAGTCCCGGTCCACCCCATTTCCGCCGCATTTGACGAAGGCGTCGAGAAATTTAAAAAGATGATTCGGGACGCGGTGGAGGCGAAGGAATAAACCGCGTATTGATCCATGGAACTGGATATGGCAGGGACTGCGAGCGGCGCCTCCGCGATAGGAAGTCCCCACCACGCTCGTCGCGGCGCCGACCAATCCGTTGGCGCGGACAGCGCAGCGCGCCGTCTGCCAAAGACCGTGGGCCAGCGCCCGAAGCTTCGTCAAATGAGCGCTGGTCATCCGCGGCAAATCAATCGCGAGGGCGAGCAAATGTGTTGTTTGGATTTTTCCCAGCGCCGCAGCCAGTCCCTCTAATGGCCCACGCATCCAGGGCCGCTTCCACAACGGCCGGACACCAGCCGGGTCTATTCCGGGCTGAAATCAAAATTTTACCTGGATTGAGCGCGCGAAGAATTGCGACCTGGCGCGACCAGAGGGGGTCGCCGTTCAAGATCAGCGTTGCTTTGTCCACGCCCATGCGGCGCGAAGAGCCGCCGGCGAACAGGGCAGCCGTCAGCGTTTTCATCGGCCAACCGATAATCCGCCGCCGCTCAATTCGAGGAAACGCATCACCGTGTCGCCGTGCTTGAGCATTTTGACTTCGCGCCAAGGTGAGGGAATTTCGAGCGTATCGCGTTTTGCGTGGCCTAGAATGAATCGCCCGTTCGGCGCGAGGATTTTCGGCAGGTTTTCGTCATCTAAAAGGCGTTGCGCAAAGGATTCGGAACGCCGTCCGAGATTTTTTTCACCGTAAGGCGGATCGGCAAGAACCAGTTCGAATTTTGCATTCACGAAGGCCAACTGGGAAAGAGCCGTAAAAACATCCTGCGTGCGGGATTGGACGTTGGCGTTTGGCAATGTGGCGGCATTGTGGTGAATAAAAGCGGCGTGCTTTTGGGATTTTTCAATGCACAGGGCCGACGCCGCGCCGCGGCTCAAACATTCCAGGCTCAACGCGCCGGTGCCGGCAAAGAGTTCGAGCACTTTGGCCCCGACAACCCGCGGGCCGAGTGAATTAAAAACGGCCTGCTTGACCAGGTCAGGCGTGGGACGCACGTTTAGTCCTTTGGGAACCTTAAGTATCCGCCGGGCTGCGTGGCCGCCAGTGATGCGCATTTTCAGGTTTGGAATTCAGGAGATAATGAGACGATAGGGCGCATCGGGTAAATAACCTTTGTTTTATTCGTTAAAAATTTCGGCGAAAAAATCTTTCATGGCTTGCCAAGAACGTCTATCGGCGCTTTCGTTGTATTTGGCGCCGGGCAGGTTGAATTTGTCCACGCCGGGTTGAGTGAAGGCATGAACCGCGCCGCCATAGAAGGTGATCTGCCAATCCACTTTGGAATCCCGCATTTCATTTTCAAAAGCCGCAAGGTCCGCGGGCTTCTGAAATGGATCATCCGCCCCCGCCAGGATCAACATTTTGCATCGGATGTTTTTGCCGTCGGCGGGGTTGGGTGAATCCAAGCCGCCGTGAAAGCTAACGACCCCGTTTAGTTTAGCGCCGCTGCGCGCCAGTTCGATAACGGTTGTTCCGCCAAAACAATAACCGATGGCGGCCACGCGGTCCGGGTCCACCAATGGATTGCTTTTCAATTCGTCCAGACCGGCGTTGGCGCGCGCGCGAAGCAACGCGCGGTCGCTTCTGAGTTTTCCAGCGATGGCCCCCGCTTCCTGAATGTTTTGGGGCCTGTGGTCCTTTCCGTAAATGTCCGCGCAAAGGGCGACGTAGCCCATCCCGGCGAGGGTTTTGGCGCGCATCGTTTCGTAATCGGTAATGCCCTGCCATTGATGAACAACGAGGACGCCGGGGCGTTTGCCGGAGAGGGAATCATCGTACGCCAGGCAGCCTTCGAGCACGGTATCAGCCTGTTGATAATCCACCGTTTGCGTGTGAATTGCGCCTTGTACTCTCATGGTCAACAGTAAAACAGGAATTAGAGAAAGCAAGTTTTTCATGGGGATCCATTGATAGAGTAGATTCAATGAGAATACCAGCGTCTAATCGGGTACTTAGCTCGCATGCGCGCAGGTGGTAAATCGGCGGATTCGGGCTTAACTTGGGGGTGCTCGCCGCCTCCGGAGCATGTGGAGCGGTAGTCGCTCCGGGGGGAAACAATCGCCCGGCGTCGAGAGACCGCCATTCCCACCATAGTCACCGATGTCCTTGTCGTCGTCTGCGGCTTTGTCTCGGGAAGGCGCGGAAGGCCATATTGTTAGATTTCCTTATTTCTCATAGCGCGCGGCGGGCGACTGGCGGAGGCGCAGGCGCCGCCCCGGCCCGGTCTGGTAGTTGTATATTTTTGTTTTTTACGTATGTAAGGAAAAAGCGCTGGAGATCTGTCCCCCCATCAATCGGGAATATTTTGGACAGTCCCTCGATAGAGC
>JBOHXA010000041.1:0-5367 GCA_050737335.1 Limisphaerales bacterium
CAGGCTGGGTGTCGGTGCCCAATTGCGCGAGCATGCGGTAAAAGGTGTACCGATCGTAAGTGGAATTGGCTATGCCGGCGGAATAAACATTATATGCGAATGAACTATAGCCGTTCTCAAGATTGCCGCCGGAAGAAATATACGCCTTATTCGTGTCGAACAGGTCGGATGGATATTGGAAATAATCGTTGTAGTTTTGGGCGCCGGCCCAGGGGCGGTCTCCATAACCACCCGCGACATAATACGGCTCAAAGTTTGCGTCGAGGGTGGATTGCTGGCCAACACCGTAACTGTCAATTCCGAAATCCGTGAAAGCGTTGTAACCTGGCAGGCCAAAAGTCTGGCGCGCGCTGGCCAATGAAAAATAGGAGTTCGTATAGCGCCACGCCACCAACGCGCGCGCGTCGTCAAACGCAATGCTCGGGAACGCGCGGGTTTCGGGGAATGAGTAAGGCGCGTCAACCGAGGGATTCCAGGGTGTTGGCGGGTCCCAGCGATTTGTGTTCAAATCCGTGAGAAAGGCCGCGAGGTTGAGTTCCCAGGTTCCGACCCCCTGGTCGCGCCAGTAACCGTCATAAGGGGTGCCAGTCACCGGGGTCACCGCGGAGGGGGGATTGACCGTGCTGCCCATGAGTGTTTCCAATGTCTGATTATGAATGGAATTGAAATCCAATGAATTGGCCGGAACGGCAATGAAGCAAAAGCGGGCAATAAAGCGATTGTTGGGGCCGTGCGGCTGGCCGGGATGCTCAAGGACGCCAATCCACTCGGGGTCGCCCACCTGGAATGACATCGAGCCAAGGCCGTTGCCGTCGTTGTCAATATTTGTGACCCAGCCATTCGTGTCGTATCGCCCATTCCGGTTCAGGTCGAGGTAGAAGCGGAAATCGTTTGAATAATAGACCGGGGGGCGTGGATTGTAGTCGAGGTTGGCGATGTTTTGCTCAATGTCCTGGGCCGTGTCCAAAGGAGTGGAGCTGTTTATGTAATGGTCGTAATTGACGTTTGTCAGGTTTGCGAAGCCGCTGGTAAAACCGGCCTGATTGATGAAATTCGTCGAAACGATCAGGCTGAAGACGTAGGGATTGGTCGTCATCAACATTTGGGTGACGATGCGCGCTTCGGCCCTGTTCAGGGCGGCATCATCGGCATATTTGGCCGCGGCGGCGTCCTCGGTGCCGGAAACGGAATTGCGCTCGCGCCGGCTGATGGCCAGGAAGGCGATGGCCATGACGAGGGTGACAGCCAGTAAAATGAGGGTGATGATGAGGGCGATGCCTTCCTGGGATTTGCGATTTACGATTTGCGATTTGCGAGAGCCGGTTCCGTTGAGGCGGTTTTGTTCGACCGGTGGTTTGACAGGTTGGACGGCGAGCAAGGCCGGTTGGTTCAACCGCGAAAGAGTCAGAGCGGACTCATGTCCGCTGCTACGGGGCGAGGGAGTTGGAGCGGACGGACGTCCGCTACGGCGGCGTAAACCGAAAATGGCAAGTCGTGGCGTTTTCATTATTGATAGGCCGTTGGATCGAGATTGGGTATCCAGACGCGTTGGCGGAAGAGATGGACCTGACCGGCGGCATTGGAGAGATAATTGCTTTGGTTGGCGCCGCTCAAAGCTTCCGCGTGAACCAGGGTGCGATCTTCCATCGTACCCATTTCAATTTGGACGGATGCGGGCAGAGCGTTGCTGTAAAAGGCGCATTCGGTGGCGCCATAAAAGGCAAGACCCGGGCCGTAATAATCTGGAGTAAACTGGACAAACCGGACGTGAAGATTTTGGGGATCGTTGTACCCGTTTGTCATCCAAATGCCATTGGTATCGTAAACCCGGGCGGTCAGGTCCACAACGCCATCCATGAGGTGGCTCCACTCCGTGCTGTTGGTATATTGAAACTGAGTGAATTGATAAAAAAGCATGGCCTCTCCGGCGGGGCCGGCCGCGGCGTTGGTTGTCATGTAGAAGCGATAGAGCGGATAGAGCGTGCCGTCGGGGAGATTGTTAGTGACGGAGTACCCGGTGCCAACCCAACTGGGAACGCCATTGATGTTTTCCTTGCCCAGGATAAAGATGTTTTCGAGAATATTCGTCCGCATTTGTCCCGTTGGACTGCTTAGGAGCGGTTGAGTGAAGGGTGACGGCGGAAACGGCGGCCCGAAGGATTGCAGGTCAGCAAAAAAGTTCACCGGGGCGTAATAGTTGAAGGTTGGATTATTGTTGCCGGGCGAAAGATTCGTCTGCCAATTGGCGGGAGTCATGGTGGCCAAATCGTTGGCGATCAGGTTCATGACGGCGCGGCCGCCTTCCAGGGTGTCGGTTTGCGTGAGGCTGGCGCGGAAGGCGCGTTGGATGCCGCTGAACACGGCCATCAGGGCAAAAACGATCATCGCAAGCAGGACCAGCACGACGAGGATCTCGACGAGGGTGAAAGCGCCGTTGCGGCGAAGACGTTGAAGCGTTGAAACGTTGAAACGTTGAAACGTATCCGCTCCAGCCGTCGCCGGGAGGCGATGACGGGACGGGTGCGGGCGGCTCTGTTCGGGACGCGCCAATTCCGCCTGCTCACGCGCGCGGCTCTGATCGGCCCCATTTGTCCAGCGAAACGCGCACCGGCGGTGAATGGGGACGGAACAGGGAGGTTCGTTCCCGAAATCAACAGGCAGGCGGCGGAAGGCTGACGCTGGCAATTTTCCTTTCATGGCGAGTTCGTGAACGATTCCGGCAAATAACACCACAGATTGCTGTTGTACCAAACGGAGTTTATGGGGAGGTTAAACTTGTTGAGGATCAGCAGCGGCTGATGCGCGAGTTCGCCGGCTATCTCGGTGCGAAAGGTTTCGCGTCCGGAACCCAGATGGCCATTGGGCAGTTGCGGCCACAGAAAGGTCAGGCGCAGGTCGTGAAGCGCGTTCACCATTTGATCGTCGGACTGGATGCCCGGAAGGTTATTGTTCAGGTAATCGTTGGTGTTCACCGCATCGGGCGCGTTGACACAAAAGAGGCGGTAGCTGAACGAATCCTGCTGCAAAATCGGGTTGTCCTGCGGGGGTTTTTCAATGGCCGGCCCGCTCACGGAACGACAGTAAACGACGACGTGGTTGCTGTAGATGACATTATTTGGATAGATAACGCCCGCCGCAAGATTGCCGTTATCGAATGTAAATTCCGGGGTGCTCATCAGGCCGACGATGTTTGCGCCATTTGTCAGCTCGCGTTCATAAGACCCGAGCGGGATGTTCACTTCCTTAAGATAGTCCGGGTCCACGACGGCGGCCTGATAGGTGTACCAGTTGCTTCCGGAATCCAGCACCTTGCCGCCATTGTTGAGCGTGTCGAATTCCGCCCAATAATTTGAGATGGCGTAAACGTAATTGGTCAAATCATTGAGGCCGAGGGAGCCGTTGCGGACGGCTTCCATGAAGACGGTGGCGTCCTGGCCGATGATGGTTTGCTGGCGATTGCTTTGCTGAACGTTCAAGCCGATGGGCAGGACGCCGATGATGGCGACGAGGGCGATGCCAATGACGGCCAGGCAGATGGCGATTTCCATCATGGTGAAACCAGACTGAGCCGTGACCGTGAGGGAGCGGTTTTGCTCCAATCCGATTCGCCCGGACGATACCGCTTGCTCACGCGCGCGGCTCTGTTGATTAATCCTCATTGCATCTTGTGGTATTCGAGCGTGGCACGGCCGGTGAGCGGGTCAATGTGAACGATCGTGTACGAGATGTTGGTGCTGTTGCCGGGCGGGATTTCATTCACGCCGGGCGGTCCCATGATGGGCGCGTGGGTCGTGGGGTCTTTGCCGGCAATAATCGAACCCTGCGCGAGCGGAATGTCCACGCCGCCGCCGGCGAAATCCTGGTCGTAGTCCTGGCCCGAGGACGTCCGGTCGGAGACCGTCAGCATGTTGCCCGAGTAATCCGACAACTGGCCCAAATAGTTGAAGGCGATGTAAGGCAGCATGGCGTTTCCAAAGTAAGCGGTGTTTGTGGAGTCCTGGGTGGGAAAAGGAAAGATATTGGTGTAAGTAAACTGGTAGATGTTGAAAGTATAGTTCTGGTTGGCCGGATCGAAAAAGGTGTACGGCTGGAACTGCGAGCCGCCGGGGCTGGTGAATTTCCATGGGGGAATAAACGAGCCGTCGGGCAGGGATTGCCAGGGGGCCAGATAATGCCAGGAATGCCGCCCGGGCTGGTCGCCCAGCGCGCCATACGCCATGTACGTGTATCCGGTAAGCTGCTTGTCGAATAAATTGGAGAAGACGGACAATTGAGCCGGGGTCAACAGCCTGTACCAGTTGGGATTAGACAGTCCGTTCCAAAAATTCTCGGGCACAAAGACCATATAGACCGTCGCGCGCTGGTCCATGGCGAGCTGGCGGGCGTAGCCGACGGCGTCGAGCATCTGGCGCGAAGCGCTCACGGTCACGTTCGCCTTTGCCAGGTTTTTGAGCACGGGAACCGAAAACGCCGCAATGATGCCCATGATGGCAACGACCGTGAGCATTTCGACGAGGGTGAAGGCGCGGTGAATTGCGGATTTGGAAAGATGATCGAGCCGTGTTTGGACAGGTTGAACATCGCTGACGGACGGCTCGTCGAATCGCGAAAGGGTTAGAGCGGGCTCATGCCCGCTGCTACGCCGGCGGGCACGAGGGGCGGATGGCGAAGCGTAAATTGTAGAGGCCAGTCTCATCATTGCGCCCAGCTTAGAATATGATTTCTGTTTGAGGGGTCCATGGCCCAGCCACCCCCCGCCGGCGCGCGGCGTCCGACGGGTGGATAGGTAAAGGATGAAGGCGCGTGGTTGTACGGCCCGTTGGGTCCCATGGACCAAACCATGACATTGCCATGAAAGAGATAAAGGTCACTCGCCGAGTCATAGCTCAGGCCAAAAAGACCCGCGCCACCGGCGTTTCCCGTGGCCGATGACACCGAGGTCTGCGCATAAAGCGGGTCTTCGGACCTATTGTCCTCGTTCAAGTCCATGGTAATGATGTATGGATTACCCCAGGGATCGCGATAATTGAGGTCCGTGCCCACGCCTGGCGATGCGGTGTCCGCGGCGTATTTTGCGCTGAGAAATATGGTTTTCATCGGATTCTTTTGATAATTGGTATTCACCGTCCATTGGGCGGAATTGGGGAAATTCGTCAGGTCAAGCAAAACGGCCATGACATCGGAATTATTGGTGACATAAAGGCCGCCGCGCCAGATATAGCCCTCATACCCCGGAGTCCATGATGGAATGCCTTTTGGCGGAAATGAGTTACCGGTACTGGAGGCGCTGATATAGGTACCGCCGTAGGTCACATTGTTGGAGCCGGATTGCTGGACCCAGCTCGGCACGGGCATGCGGCTATATTG
>JBOHXA010000042.1:0-1301 GCA_050737335.1 Limisphaerales bacterium
GTGCAAGCGATGCCGGAGAAGCCTTGGCCAACGCCTTGGTGAAATGCGGTCGGGAGATTATCGCGCACGAAACCGACGGCATGGTCCCACGATGGACCTGCCAGAAACTTCCCGCCGTCATTATGCGCCTATTGCTGGACAAGCAGACCGTCGCCGTCTTAAAAATCCAGCGGCTCACATTTTGGGAATGGATCATGCTGAACGTGCTTCGCGTTGCTGTGGTAATTTTTCAACTGGGCTACCAGAAATTTGTTACGCTGTTCGGGAAAAAATTTGGGCAATCCATTCTCGTCCATCTGACGAAAATACCGCGTGGTGGTAACCGTAAGCTCTTTCAAATCCCTGATAAATTGCGGAGTGCGTGGAACATTAAGCCTCGTCAGTAGGTTTGCGTATAGGTCGTCCGTGCCCTAGCTAGCAGCCTGTCGGACTTTGGAGGGAGATTTTTTTTGCAACCTTTGGACGGCGGAGGCGTCTGTGTTGGCATGGCTGCCCGATTCGTCAATGTTGACTATGACACGCCGCTGATGTTGCCCCCGAACTTGCGGGATTGGGTGCCAGCGGGTCATTTGGCGCATTTCATTTTGGATGCGGTGGAGGAGTTGGATTTGCGAGAGGTCAAGGTCAATGAGCGCGGCAGTGGCAGTGAACAATATCCGCCGCGGATGCTATTGGCGTTGCTGCTGTACTGCTATGCGACGGGAGTTTTCAGTTCGCGTCGCATCGAGCAGGCCAGTTCGGATAGTGTGCCGGTGCGGATGATCTGCGGGGATACGCATCCTGACCACGATACGATTTGCGCGTTCCGGCGGCAGAACCGGGCATTGGTTCAAGAGACGTTTGTGCGAGTGCTGGAACTGGCGCAAGCCTTGAGCCTGCTGCAGGTGGGACAGATTACGGTAGCGGTGGATGGAACCAAAGTGTTGGCCCATGCCAGCAAACACGCGGCGGTCAGCTACGAGCATGCGGGCAAAACCATCAAACAACTGGATTTGGAAGTTAAAGAACTCCTGGCCAAAGCCGAACAGGCCGACAGCACGCCCTTGGAAGAGGGGTTGAGCATTCCAGAGGAAATCCAGCGGCGCGCCGAACGCAAAGCCAAGCTGGCGGCGGCGCGGGCGCAGATCGAAGCGCGGGCGCGAACGCGGGCGGCTGCGGAAATGCTTGAATACAAAGCCAAGCTGGCGCAAAGGGCGGCGCAACAAGAGTCCGGGAAAAAGCCGCGCGGAAGGAAGCCCAAAGCACCCGAGACCCAGCCCCAGCCGACCGACCAATATAACTTCACCGATCCAGAGCCGCAT
>JBOHXA010000043.1:0-4431 GCA_050737335.1 Limisphaerales bacterium
TTTCCAGCCTAAGCCAGGAAGGATGGGTGGCGGTCGAAACGATCATTGACGAACACGTGGTGCGCGAGCTGATCCCCCAGCTTAAAGCCGCCGGCGCCGAAGGCATCATCGAATATCCGCTGAACAAGGTGGTTTATTGAATTAAATGAGGCCGCGGGCCCGGAATAAAGCGCAAAGCGGCTGACATGCAGTGGCACACGGGCAAATCAAAGCCGGCCAGTTGTCAGCAACCTGTCTAGATGAGTGGACGTAGCGGGCACGGTGAGCTGGCCTTTGGCCGAACCAAATGGGCGTGGCGGTCAGAGCGGCTCATGCGCGAATCACGGGCCCGTTTTTGCACGTTGTCGAAAGGCGTTGTTTTGTCGTGTAAACATAGTAAACTTGCCATGCACGAAACGCCAGCTTAGCTCAGCGGCAGAGCAACGGTTTTGTAATTCTAAACCGGATTTTTGCCCCACTTGGCAACGTTTGATTGCCTTTTGTTTACGGGGAATTTCTCGACTTCGACGTTTGCCATGATTGACTGCCTTTTGCCCTGAAAAGCCCAACCCGTATCCAAAAGCGATATACAATGATCTAAAACAGCATCTCAAATCCAGCCGCCCGAAAGTGCCCGTCGTTGGTAAATGCTTTGGATATTCCCAGACGCCGCATAACCGTGAATGAAACATGTCCACAATGCCGGCGTTATCAGCCTCACCCCGCTCGTAGGCCAGCCACGCCGCCTGCCAATCTTCAACGGTGGGGACGATCAGACGATTCCCCGGTTCCATCTGCTTGCGCAATCGGCTGACGGCGGAACGATACGGCCTGCGGGCGGCGGCGTTGCCGCATTCGAGCAGAACGAAACTGCTGGTGACCAAATCCGCCCGTCCACTCAGCAATTCTGAAAAACTCGTCTGCGCTGCACGATGCCATTGATCGCTTTCATCCCAAACGGCCAATAGACCAACCGTGTCCAAAAATACCGTCATGGCTGGTGCTCATCATGGCGGGCAGCAACGTCGCGCTCGCCAGATTGGTAGCGTTCCTCCAAAATGGCGTAAATGCCGTCCAGACCCCCGTTACGATTCTCCAATTGTGCGACCGGGCGCGGCTCAAACTCCACCTCCGTACGCTCCGGCAGTTCGACCGTTTCCAGTGGCCGGAACACGCCGCGCTCATAGACTGCATGGATCGTTTTCATGCGTTATTCTTACCATATCGCTGGCGGCAATGCCAGATCCTTCTCTGGGCCACAATCAGCAGCGCAGCGTGACTGCCAAGGTGCCCATAATGAGCGGCTAAAAAGCGAAGTTTTGGGTATGACACCAACCCCGCCTTTCGCCAGTAAAGGAGCCGCTCAATGCCTGCTCGCCAGACTGCACGTCAAAAAGTCACCGCACGCGCCAAACGCCTGCTCGATGAAATGTCACCACGGTCGCTCATCATTGAACGCGCAGAAGCGCCGGTAAATTTTTGTGCAAGCGCACCGCTCCCGCGTCCGGTAGTTTCGTGAAACCTCACTCATTTTAGACGGCACGCCGTACGTCTAAGCAAGCTTAGAGGGTTTGTGAACGACGTTGGCCGCAGATTTCACCGATGTTCCGATGATCGGCCAACGATACGCCGCTGAATTGTAACCGCCGCGCCTCCGAGACATGTCCGCAGTGTATCCGATTTGAAACCGCTGAATATCCGAACGAGAAAAAGGCGGCTTTTAAGGGGCGTTGTTCGGTGCGTCGGGAGCCATATTCCACAGACAGGGCGAAAATGCGTCGTACAATGCCCAGGGCACCGTTAAAGCGCGTCGGGCTGTAATCTTTGCCATGCCGCGCCGCCCACTCGTTGCAATCCTTTTGTGTCACCCTGGCGATGTCACTCGAATACAACTCCGGCCAGGTCTTTTTCAGGGCGATGAGGACTTCCTGCTTGTAGAGCTTCGTGCGCGGCTTGTTGTTTTGGTCGTCCTCGATCTCCTTCCTGAAAATTTCGATGATGACTTCGCCTTTGACCGATTGGCCCTTGTTGACGGCCAACCGCCGGTGGTTTTGCAGAAAATCGGAAAGCTTGAGCTTGGCGACGGTTAAAACGTGCGTTTCAAGTGAGCGGCGAATTAACTTGCCATTAACGCGCACCCTTCCAAAATAATTGCCGCTGGGTTTGTAGCGAAGCGGGTTCGGATAGGGGGTTTTGGCCCAGATTGTATCTGCCTTGCTCTCCGGCGGGAGTAACAGCGTAAATCGCCTTTATTTCCAATGATTTTAGCCAGCTTAGCTCAGCGGCAGAGCAACGGTTTTGTAAACCGTCGGTCGTCGGTTCGATCCCGACAGCTGGCTCCATCAAACATGAGCGCATTATGAAAAGTGACAAGAATAATTCAAGACAAAAAAAGAAGAATGTGACCGGTCCGATTAATGTTCCATCATTGCTCTGGATCGCAAAGCAAAAACTGACTGACGCTTATTTTGAAGACAGCGATCTTGAAAAATTCGCGATTCAATTGAGCAACGGTTGCAAAATCACGTCTGAACATATCCATATGTGGATCAACGCGGCAGCACAACACTATGAAGAGATCGGTCCTCGAGCGCAAGCGTTGCGTACATTGCGCGAAAAAATAGATTCCCAAGGCAAGCCAGTGCTTCAATGAGGTTCGGCCGTCGGTTATCCTATCCGGGTGAACCTCCAAGATTCTCTTCAGACATGGACCGCGTTACGTGCTGGCGTGGTCAAGCCGCGAACGCGGAAATATCATCAGGAACTGATCACTTACGTCGGCCGCAAATGGCCGGATAAAGTTCTTGAGGACGTGGACCGGATCACGGACCAGGACCTAGGCGCGTTCATGGGGCTAATCTCTCCGCTTTCAGATTCGCGTTTCAACGGGATCGTCTCGATGTTGCGGGCGACGATCCCGGCCGCAAAAAAACTTCGGCGCCGGCGTGTGCGACTGAAAGAACGGCCGCTAGTTAACCAAGCTGAATTTTCCCGCCTTCTTGAGGAGCTCGACGGCCGTCCACGAAGTCACGCCGGGCTGATCGTTCGTTTCTTGGCTCACACTGGTTTGCGAATCAACGAAGCAAGGCAAGTCCGATGGGAGCACGTCCGCGAGGATTTTTTCCTTTTGCCTGGCAATGTCACCAAGAACGATCGGGCGCGCGTCATTCCATTTTTAAACGGCATCCGCGAAACGCTGAAGGCCTTGCAGCGCGTCGCCGGCGATCAGGACCTGGTAATTCCCCAGACGGAGTGTAAACGGTCCCTCCGGACCGCGTGCCGGCTCACAGGCCTGCACCGTTTAACGCATCACGATTTCCGTCATCTGTTCACAACCAGGTGCATCGAAAGCGGCGTCGATATTCCAACGGTGGCCCGTTGGCGTGGTGATACAGATGGCGGCGCGATGCTGGTGAAAACTTATTTTCACTTGCTGGATGATCACAGCCGGCGAATGGCGGAGCGTGTGAAAATCTGACCGAGATTATGCGGTCGAGTTTGCCCCAAAGAGGGAAAGGATCGTCCCCAGGGTCGTGTTGGTGGACGTGGCGGCCGCCAGTTGCGTTTTAGCGAACTCACCGGCGATTGCCAGCGCGATCAAGCGAAAATCCCCGAATCGCATGACATTGTTGCTCGGTAGAACGCTGTTTCAATTCCTCCTTACGACCGGGGAAATCACTTGGACACAAACGCCCGGTTCGGGGTTCCGTCCGCCAGGTACGGCGCTGGCTCTTGGGCGCTGGCTTGGCTTATAGGCGCGCTTGTGGCCGGGGCCGGGCTGGCGACAGCGGCAAGGGCCCCTGGGCTGCCAGAGGTCAGCGCGGACGCGGGAACATAGTCCGCGTAGCTCTTGGCAAGGACCTTTTGACGCAGCGCAAGCCAATCCGCCGGCGTGGGATCTTTTTTGGCGAGGATGGCTTCAACGGCCGCGACGATTTGCGGCTCCGTCTCGAGGAGGGTTTCAGCCAGGCCGATGAAGAGAGGGATCAAAGGGTTCATAAGTTCACGCCGAAACTTGAGATCAGGTTTTCAAGGTCCGTGAGTTCCTGGCCGGAATTTGCGATGGCCTCATTGACTGCGGCCGCCGCAGTCGCATTGGTCCCATCGGTGGCCGCATAAGCGGCCCCAGCATCACAGACGACGGCCATCGAGGCCTGATACTTTTCATACGCCGTTTCTACCGCCGCCTCTTCGTTGGTTCCTGGATGATCGGCCGCAACGTAGGCACCCCAAAGATTCATGGCCGTGTCCGCGGTGACGACCGTCGTGCCGGCGGCCCGGTAAATGGCTTCTTGCGGCGTCGTATTACACGCGGTCAATCCCAGCGCCAGGCCGATCGAAGCCGCGATCGAAAAAAGAAAAGCGATCGGGGCCTTTGCGGCGCTTGATGGCTTGGTGGACGTGGCGGACGGAGTTTGAGAAGCGGCCGGCGTGTTGGCGGCCGCGATGATT